>NZ_FQZD01000009.1 GCF_900141835.1 Propionispora hippei DSM 15287
ACTGCATATCAGCTATCCGGATTTCATCGGCGAAGTTAAACAGAAGATAACTGCCGTCACCCAGCGCGCCCTGCAGCTCCACCTTGCTGCTGCCGATATTGGTAAAGTTTCGTCCCCACTTGATCTGGGAACTGCCGGTGGCACCGTCGGCGATGATAAAGTCGTAGATACCGCCGGCCTGGCCGTTGTACATCAGGTTATTGGCCGTACCGCCCCAGTAGAAGGTGTCGTGGCCGGTGCCGCCGATCAGCAGGTTGCTGCCGCCGCCCCCGTTCAAATAACAGTTACCTGAACCGGCATAGATGATGTCGTTGCCGCTGCCGCCATAAAGCAGGCTGTTGCCGGTACCGCCGCTGATGTAGTTGTCGCCATTGCCGCCGAAGATAGAGCTGCTGCCTGAGCCGCCGACCAGCATATCGCCGTTGTTGCTGCCGATGACAACATCGTTGCCGCTGCCGCCAATGTAGAGAGCATTTTGTTTATCCTTGACATACTGCCCTACCTGAATGGTCTGCCCGGTGGACGTACCGAAAATCTCCACCTCCGGGATATTGGTCTGGATGCCGGCCCACACCTGGGTCGGCGGGCCATAGCTGCGGAACACGGCCGTACCGAGTCCGATATCACCGTCAAACTGCTTGAGCCCCACCGCAGTCCCTGACCACAGGGCATCCGATTGGTCGGGCTCATGGCGGTCGAACCGGGTGGCGCTGATATTGCTTAAACCGGAAAGAATTCCCTGCATATCGGGCGTAACGATGTTCAGCGAATTAGCCCCTAAGAGCGCCGTATATTCCACATCCTGCAAATCTTCCCGCGGCGTCAGGATCGCCGGTACGATGACATCAACCCCCACATGATTATCCTTGCTCGGATCGGCATTGTAATTGACGTGGCCCACCGGGTCCTGCTCGGTAATCAGGTTAATTACATTGCTGAACTGCTGCGGCTGAAAGGTGCTTACAATCGCCTTGGCCTGCTTCATCCGGTCCAGCAGGGTACCGGCACTAAGCTTGATGGTACCGCCGCTCGGCAGATGGATGGCATTGCCGGCCAATAACTGTTCCTCGGCATATTCCTTCAGGGCCCCCAGCATACCCGGCCCGGCCTCGGCTATCGTCGGCAGGGCAATTCCCGTATCGATAAAATACATACCCGACATCATCTGCGCCAGGCCGCCGCCCAGGGAATGGCCGGCCACGGAAATGCCGTATCCGGCAAACGTATGCTGCGCGTCGGCGACCATGGTCTTAAACTTCTGATACCCTTCCAGCATTTGCGGCGGAATTACGCCCAACCCGATTTGCAGGTCAGCCACACCGTCCTTGCTCAGCCAAAGCGGGCTTAAGTCACTGTTCGGCTGCGTCCCCTCCAGGGTAATCGCCACCTGCTTATTCGCCGCATCCACATAGACCGTGCTGTTATAGCCGCTGGTAGTTTCCACTGTCTGATAGACTTTCCATTTGCTTGTAATCGCCGGATTGGTCTTTTCCTTGGCGCTGTAAATCAGCCAGGACAAATCGCCGATGGAAGCGCCGCTCATAAACGTATTGACGACAACCTTGCCGGCGCCGCCGCTGATACTGCCGGGCTGTTCGGTAAATACCGGCTTTGCCGTCGTACCCGGCAAAGCGTTAAACAGGTTAAGCGCCGCCGATTGCGCCAGGGTAATCGGATACTCCATGATGTTTTTTAAATCGGTTGCCAAATCGGGCTGCTTGCCGAAAATGGCGGTTTGGGTATCACTGACGATCTGCTGCACCACCTTAGCCGGATCGGACACTACTTTGGCTGTCTGTTCACTGATCACCGTGCCCACATCCTTGGCCAATACCTGCAAGTCCAGCTTTAAGCTGCTTAAGCTCAGACCCATTTTTGCGCCACCTCCCTGCTGCCAGGCTGTTGTTGCGGGGTTTTCCTTTTTTCCACTCTGACACTCTCCCTTTGGTATATTTTATTTGAGGCGGAATGACCGCTTCAAAACTGTAATCTACCAATTACCCGGCGTATCTGACCAACACTCTGTCGCGGCAGTCTCGCCAACCCCTTCGCAGACCGGATCTGCCTCATCCGGGTTTTGCTGTTGATGCAGGGAATAATAAATCCCCCGCAAACGCATCAGCTCTTCATGTGACCCCTGCTCCATCACCCGGCCGCGATCCAGTACAATAATCTGATCGCAGTGGCGCACAGTGGACAGACGGTGAGCAATCATAATCAACGTCCTGCCGGCAGCCATCTGGTTCAAATTTTCCATAATCCTGCGCTCCGATTCATAATCCAGCGCACTGGTGGCTTCGTCAAAAATTAAAATCCGCGGATTGGTCAGCAAGGCCCTGGCAATAGCCAGACGCTGACGCTGGCCGCCCGACAGGGCGCTGCCCCGCTCACCGACCGACGTATCATAGCCCTGGGCCATCTCACTGATAAACTCATGAGCGCCGCTCATGCGGGCCGCCTTTACTACATCGGCAATCGGTGCCCCCGGACAGGCCGCGGCAATATTTTCCCGTACCGTTCCGTTAAACAAAAATGTGTCCTGCAGTACAACGCCAATTTGCCGTCGTAACCAGGCGGGCTCCACCTGGGCCAAGTCCACTCCGTCAATCATTATGCGGCCTGATTCGGGCACATATAAACGCTGCATCAATTTGGTCAGCGTGCTTTTACCGGAGCCGGAACGGCCGACAATTCCCACGCTGCTTTCCGCCCGGATTTGCAGCTTTACCTGGTGCAGCACCTCACCGGCATCCTGCCGGTAGCGGAAAGTAACCCGGTCAAACACTATATCGCCCCGCACCGCCGGCAGGGTGGTGCGGTTGGGATTAAACGCCGGCTCCGCCGTTTCATTCATAATATCGCCCAACCGTTCTACCGACACGCCAACCTGCTGGAAGCTTTGCCATAAACTGACCAGCCGCAAAACAGGAGCAAAAATCTGACCGGCCAGCATCTGAAACGCCATCAGGCCGCCCACACTTAGTGAATCGCCCATCACCTGCCGGGCACCGAACCACAAAACCAGCAAAATGAAAAACTGCTGAATAAAACCGCCGGTGCTGCCGGCAACATTGGCCAGGTTCGCGGTACGGAAGGAGGTTTCAATATAGCGGGCCAGGCGCTGCTCCCATTCCTGCAGCAATTGCGGCTCCACAGCCAGCGCTTTCACCGTGTGAATACCGGTCACCATTTCAATGAGAAAAGTCTGGTTTTCCGTGCCTGCGGCAAACTGCTCCTGCAACCGGCTGCGATACAGTGGTGTGACCACCGCATTCAGCAGAATATAAAGCGGTAAAATCAACAGAGCGATTACGCTCAGCGTTGTGCTGTATAAAAACATGGCTAACATATACACCACGGTAAATACCACATCAAGCACCACGGTAATCGCCGATCCGGTAATAAACTGCCGCACATTCTCCAGTTCCCGGACCCGGGCCACCACCTCGCCAACCTGCCAGGTTTCAAAATATTTTACCGGCAGGGCGGTGATCTGACGAAACAGTTTGGCGCCCAGCATGACATCAACCTGATTGGTGGCATGGGTAAACAAAAAAGTCCGCACGCCCGTAATCCAGGTTTGAAAGAGCGAAACAACAATCATGCCCGAAAGCATCGCATCAAGGGAGTTCACACTGTGATGCACCAGAACGTCATCAATAATCCGCTGGGTGAAAAACGGGCTGGCCAGCCCGAATAGCTGCAGCAGGAACGACAAGCCCAGCACTTTCCCCCATAAATTCCGATAACGCCAGATTAGCGGAATGAACCAGGACAAGCCAAACCTTTTCTGTTTTTCCGCCGTCCCCAGGCGGCGGGTAAACAAAACCAGTTCGCCGCTCCAGGCTTGTAAAAAACTGTCCCGTGGTAACGCAACAGGCTGTTCCCGGCCGGGATCAACAAGCATCGCCGCTTCCCCGTCCCATTTTCCCAGTACCACATATTTGCCGTTTTTTAATAGGGCTATGGCCGGCAGGGCCATTCGATCCAGCCGCACCGCGTCACCTTTAAACGCCCGGGCCTTGAAGCCCAGCCCCCGGGCGGCCCGTACCAGCATGAGCGTATCCATTTTCCCGGCCTTTACCACATAAGCCCGGCGCAGTTGCTCCTCCACGGCGGGAATACCGTAATAGCCGGCCACGATAAGCAGGCATTTCAAGGCGGTGTCCAATTTATCCGCGCCAGGCGGCAGCGTGCCATTTGTCATCATGACCGCTCCCTCAGTGCCTCACTGCGGTATTGCTGAAACACATCCAGAAAATATTCAATCACCCGTTTACGCCGGATTTTAATTTCCGCCGTGGCAGTCATGCCGGGATTCAGTAACACTTCCCGTCCGGCCGCCCGGAAGGAAGGCTCCTGCAGAGCCAGCACCACCCGGTATAGCCGTCCCTTTTCCTTATCCTCCACCGCGTCAGGACTGATTTCAATGACCTCACCGGGCACCGTCCCATATTTTTGAAAGTTAAAGGTTTCCACTTTGATTTCCGCCGCTTGTCCTGGCTGGATAAAACCGATATCCTTATTGGCCACCCAGGCTTCCAACTGCAGCCTTGTATCAGCCGGCACAACCTCGAGCAGCGCTTCGGCGGCGGTAACAATCCCACCGACGGTATGCACCGCCAACTGGCTCACCCGGCCGTCAACCGGTGAAGTAATGGCGGACAGCCGATTCTTTTCCTCCGCTTTTTTCAACTCTTCCAAGCTGGCTTGCAGCGCCTTGCTGTCTTCCTGGAGTTTATCATGAATGCCGCGCAGCCACTCGGCGTTCACATTAGCCAGCGTATCCTCACTTTGCCGGAGTGACCACTCCAGCCGTTCAATCTCCTTTTGCTGGCTGGCCAGTTCCTTCTCCGATTCCAGTCTCTTCTGCCGGTAATCAAGCAGCACAAAACTAGCCACCGCATCCAATTTAACCAGTTCGGCCACTTTCCGCTCCCGTTCCTGGGCAATCTCCTGCAACGGCAGCAGCTTCTCATAAACGCTCCGGGCATTCTCCAGACTTACCTGGTTTTGCTTTACATTGGCCGCGGCAGCCGACAGCCTGGTCTGATATTCCAATTTCCTGCTTTGATAAAGCATCTGCTGCAACACGGCATCCCGTTCATCCAGCTCCGGATATTGTTTCGCCAGAAACGGCCGGTTTGCCGCTTCCGCCGACAGCCGGTCCATCTCCAGGCTATACAGGGCAATTTCTTTCTTAATTCGTGCCAAATCGGCCGCCGGCATGGTCGCGTCCAGTTCAATCAGCAGTTGTCCCCGTTTAACCGTATCGCCTTCTTTGACACAAATAGCCTTGATCACTCCTTTATCTTCAGCCTGCACAATTTTCACATTTCCCGTAGGAATCAGCTTGCCTGGCGCCACGGCGACTTCATCCAGTGAGCCGGCCACCGCCCAAACCAGCGTACAGCCGATCAGTACCAGCAACGTCCACAATACCACCCGGCTGGCCGGGGCGGGAGGCTTTTCCACCACTTCCAGGGCAGCCGGTAAAAATTCCGTCTCCTCCTGCCGCCAGCCTTTTCGCGCCGGCAAATCAAACCATTTTGCCATCAATTTTTTTATTTTCATGCTGCTTCCCACTCTCTTGCTGCCGATATAAGTGATAATACATGCCCTGCTTGCCCATCAGCGCCTCATGACTTCCCATCTCCACGGCCTTCCCCTGTTCCATGACCAGAATGGCTTCACACTGTCTGATCGTGGAAAAGCGGTGGGCGATCAGGATTAATGTCCTGCCTGCGGCGATTTGCGCCAAATTATCGGTAATGATCCGTTCCGATTCATAGTCCAGCGCGCTGGTCGCTTCGTCAAAAATCAGCACCTTCGGCTCGTTGATCAGCGCCCTGGCAATGGCAATCCGCTGCCGCTGGCCCCCGGACAAGGCGGCGCCCCGTTCGCCGACTTTCGTATCATAGCCCTCGGGCAGTTCCAGAATAAATTCATGAGCCCCCGCCCGCTGAGCTGCCGCAATAACCTGTTCCACCGGCGCCCCGGGGCAGGACCAGGCAATATTCTCCCTGACCGAGCCGGTAAACAGAAAGCTCTCCTGCAGCACCACGCCGATCTGGCGGCGCAGCCAGCTCGGGTCGAGCTGCCGCACGTCGGTTCCTCCAATGCAAACCCGGCCGCTTTCAGGCAAATAGAGGCGTTGAATCAGCTTGGCAACCGTGCTCTTGCCCGACCCGGACCGGCCTACAATTCCCAGCCTCATGCCGGGACGAATGGTCATGTTCACGCCATCCAGCACCTTTTTCCCAGCCGCCTGATAGCGAAACACCACATCCTCCAAAACAATGCCGTCGCAGACAGCAGGCAAAGCCGCCGGCTGATTTGCCCATACCTGTTCCGGCGGTGTATTCAGAATGTCGCCAAGCCGTTCCACCGAAAGAAATGCCTGTTGAAAGACCTGCCACAGGCCGGTCAGGCGGTACAGCGGCTGACTGGCCTGGCTGGCCAGCATTTGAAAAGCGATCAGTTCCCCTACCGTCATTTCACCCTGCATGACTTTGTGACCGCCAAACAGCAGCACGGCTAAACCGGCCATATTTTGAACTAAGCTGCCTGAACCGTTCAGGACCATATTGAAGCGGGCACTTTGAAAGACGGTCCGGACGTATTTTGCCATCAGGCTCTCCCAGCGGTCATTGAATTGCGGCTCCAGCGCCAGAGCTTTGATGGTCTGCACTCCGGTAACCGCTTCCACCAGAAAGGCATTGCTTTCTGCGCCGCTGCTCCATACCGCCTCCAGGCGTTTGCGATAAACCGGCGTCGCCAGCACATTTTGCAGCAGATACAGCGGTATGGCCGCAAGCGCCAGCAAGGTAAGGGAAACGCTGTAGTGCAGCATAACCAGCACAAAAACAATCGAAAACAAAGTATCCAGCACCACCGTTGGCGAAGAGCCGGTTAAAAACTCCCGCACACTTTGCAGCGCCGACAGGCGGGCCAGCGTATCGCCGACCCTTCTTAACTCAAAATAGCGCAGCGGCAGGGACAGCAGGTGGCGGAACACGCGGGCGCCCAGAATGATGTCAACCTTATTGCTCATATGCGTTGATAAATAAGTCCGCAGCAAGGTCATCACGGCCTGGAACAAGGCGGCAGCCAGCAAAGCCAGGGCCAGGACATCCAGGGTTGCCACGCCCTTATGGAGCAGCACTTTATCGACAATCACCTGCGTAAACAACGGGGTGATCAGACCGAACAGCTGCAAGCAAAAGGACGCCAGCACAATTTCACCCAGAAACCGTTTATACCGTAAAATGACCGGAATAAACCAGGCCAAATTAAACCGGGCTCCCGCCTCTTTGAAGGAAAAGGGGCGCCTAAGTACAACCGCCCGGCCTGACCAACGGCTCATGAATTGAGTCAATGGTTCCGCCCGGGGCTCTTGCTGACGGAAATCATAGACCATAATATGAGTGGCGTTGGACTGACCGATAACACAGCAGGTACCGTTCCGCATAATCGCGATAGAGGGTACCGGCAGTTGATTCACCGCAAGCTGCCCCGGGAAGGTTACTTTCGCCTTCAACCGGCAGACTTTAGCCATATGCTTAAAATCAGCCTCCCGGAATACGCCTTTCTGGCCCATCGCTTTATAGAGCTCAGTTTCCCCTACCGTCATTCCCCAGGTGCCGGCCACTATCGCCAACGCCCGCACCGCCGTCTCCTTATCAAGGACCACTGGCGTTGACTGATCGCGTTTTATCGCTTGCATGTCTGTCTTATCCCCCGTGTATTCTTTCGCGTAGTCCGCCGCCCGTCATATCCGGCGGAATATTCCAAAAATAAAACCCGGCAAATAAGCACTTCCGGCGAAAACTGCCACCTGCTTAGATCCGGTTCGATACATTTTTTCATAACTAAAAAAGTCTAAAAATAACTTCTCCAGCCATTGCCGGCTGAATAAAAGTTAATTTTAGACTTCTCTACCTTAACGTCTCTTATATATGGTTTTCCATTTTTTTCATTTTAATTTTATTTGAAAATTCAAATATTGTCAACGATTGTTTTTACAAATGTAAATGTATTCTTGGATTCTTACCGTTTTTCTAATAACAAAAAACACATTTAGGCTGATAACGGCACATTTGATAACATGTCCGTCACCGCTAAACGTGTTTTATCTGTCGGCAGTTATGCCGGCGATAGCCGCTTTATTCCACTTTTATAGCCGGCCCGGCGGTGAAGAAATCGACCTTCCGTTTTACAACAGACTCCGGCAATAATTCCAGGGCTTCCGGCACCGGCAAGGGCTTGCTTAAATAAAACCCCTGGTAGTAATCACAGCCCCGACCGATTAAACTGCGGAGCTGTTCCAGCCGCTCCACGCCTTCCGCTACCACCTGATAGCCCATTTGCTGCGCTATTTGGATAATTCCTGCCGCAAGCACTTCACCTTTCCCCCCCTCCGCCTCACCTAACACATCAATAAACGATTTGTCCAGTTTAAGCACGTCAATTGGTAAATGCCGCAGATAGGTAAGTGAAGAATAGCCTGTGCCGAAATCATCGAGTGAGATTTTGATTCCCAGCGCCTTTAATTGTTCCAGAATTCCGACGCAGGCTTTAAAGTCGGCGGCCAGCACGCTTTCGGTAATTTCCATACCCAGGCAGCTTGCGGGAATGTCCTGCTCATTCAGAATGCCGCATACCTTATCAACAAAACCGTTGCCCAAAAGCTGACGCATGGAGATATTGACAAATACCGTAACCGCTCTGCCGGTATCCCCGATCGCCGTGGCAATAAAACGGCAGGCTTCCCGGATCGCCCATTCGCCAAGGGGAATAATAAAGCCGCTTTCCTCTGCCACCGGAATAAATTCGGCCGGTGATACAAGTCCCAGTGTATCACTGTGCCAGCGTGCCAAGGCCTCAAAACTGGCCAGGTGGATATGCCCGTCGGCAATCCGGTACACCGGCTGATAAACCAGATACAGTTCCTGCTTTTGCAGTGCTCTCCGCAAGCCATTTTTTAGCCTTACCCGGCATTCGGTCTCGGCCTGCATGGCCGGCTCATACAGCAAAAACCGTTGCTTTCCCTGCTTTTTTGCCGCATGAGCCGCTAAGTCCGCCTTTTGCAGCAACGCCAAAACATCCTGTCCGTATCCAGAATACGCCACCAGCCCGCCACTGGCGTGAACTACCATGGTTCCCAGAGGGGTTTCCAGTAAACAGCTCGTCAGTCTTTGCAAATAGTTCCGGGCACCGGCCTCATTAATTTCCGGCAAAAAGAGCAGAAACACATCTCCGCTCATTCGCCCGGCCACCGGTTGACCGGCCTGCAAGGTCTTCAATTGCCAGGCAAAGGCCTTGAGCACCTCATCACCGGCTTGATATCCCTGCACATCGTTTATCAATTTAAAATCATCCACGTCAATAACAGCCAGATAGCCTCGTACCAGACCGTCTTGCGTCAACGCCTGAAAGGCCTCCAAGAAGCCTTGCCGGTTATATAACCCGGTGAGATGATCATGAGTCATCTGATACCGTTCCTCTTCGCTGCAACGCTTTAATTCACTGATGTCGGCGATAGCACCAACCACGCGATGCGGCCGGCCGGCTTCATCGGTTTCCACCGTCCGGGCGCGGCTCAGCACCCAGAGATATCCGTTATCACCGTTTTTGAGACGAAACTCGCAGGAAAAATCCGGTGTCCCGCCTGAAAGGTATTCCTGCCAGGCCTGATCACAACGCGGCCGGTCCTCAGCCAGCACCAGTTCCCACAAATGCCGGATACAACCCACCTCCGGCATTTGAAACACCTTGCTGTCTGAAGGAGATACCAAAAATTCACCTGACGCCAAATCCAATTCCCACAGGGCATTCTGCGAAGCCTCAATCGCCAGCTTAAAGCGTCTTTCGCTAATCCGCAGCGCCGCTTCCTTCCGCCTGAGTTCCTCATACTGAACATGCAGTGCTTTTTCCGAAGCCACTACCTGTTGATATAGCGAATGCATCTCTTCGGTCTGCGCCTGCGATTCTTTAAACATATGTAAAAACCCGCTCCGCATGTTTTCTAAACAGACAGACAAGGTTCTAAACTCCCGTTCCCGGAAAATAGGGAACGAAACCTGCCGGTTGCCTGCTCCGACTTGTTCCGCCACAGCCGTCAGTGCCGCCAAAGGTCGTGAATAATATTGCAGCAGCAGGCTAATGCCCATGAGGGAAATAAGCAGCGTCACTGTGGCGATGACTGCGGACTGGGCAATCACGCCCTGCTGATGGGCGAGAAAAAGTTCTTCCGGGACAAGCGTTGCAAAGATCCAGCCGGCGGCGGAAAGGTTTTGATAAAATACCTTATAGGATTTTCCCGCCCAGTCAACCCAACCTTGCCCCGTTCCGTTCCCGGCTATGGCCTGCAGCAGGACAGCCGGTGGAAGCGGCTGCCGGGGCGGCGCATTGCCGGCATATAAAACATCACCGACCGTATCCAGCAGAAGCTGTTGCGGCGGGGCGGCCGCCATGGCCGGTTCCATCTGATCTCCCAGATCCTGTGCCAGTTCGTCGTCAAATTGGCGGGCTACAGTCGTCAACTTTTCTTGCAAGCCGGCCTCACCGTAAGCATCCCCTTCGCCGGTTACCCGAGCGGACGGGGTTTCCTGCAAGCTTGGCCGGGTAGCAAGCCAAGCTTGCAAAGACAAGGCTGTCCCCCGGTTTTTTTCCACCATTAGCCGGAAAGCATACTGCTCCCAGTTGGAATGGGCCTGATAGCAAAGAATTGCCGTCACAAAACCTACGCTCATTACTAAAAGAATTGTCATAAACAAAGTTACTTTTGTTTTCAGGCTCATTCCATCCCACCTTTTGCGTCGAAAAACTTGATGCCAGCCTTCCCGCCGACTGTCCGGTTCGCGTATGTAGCATTTTGTCAGATTATGTCTTTCCTTGTCCTGACTTTCCTATTATACAGTGAAATAGTTATAAATTCCTAGTTAAATTTGATCACAAAAAACACGCCCTGCCATATCCGGCTAGGGCGTGTTCTTTGCTATCTGTTCTGTTGTCCCGTAAACCGGCAACCGCCTATCTGTCCACGGCGGCTGCACCGTCTACAAAGGCTAGCGCCGCCTTGGCCACAGCCTCGGGCATGGCGGCTCCGGCGGCCGTGACCGTTTCACCGTCATTCCGGGAAAAGGTCACCCGGTATGGCGCTGCCGCGTCGTCCATTGTCACCACATCATAGCGGCAGCCCCGTTTTTTCATTTCAGCAATCACTTGTTCGGCCGCCGCCTGATCAGTAGAAAAGCAGGGTACCGCCTCCGCATGATTTTCCCGCTCTTTCAACGCCCAAAACTGGTCCGGCTTCACCGCCACGTAAACTCCACCGGAAGCCTCGATATCACCGGCTGTTCCCAGCCATTTGACGGCCAGCTCGGCGCTGAATTGCAGCAAATGTTTTAACCAAATATAGCCCATTACTTGTAGCGCTACTTGAATATCAAGATCCCTGCCAGGACGCTGAACCACCGGCCTGCCCTGTTCCATGTTGCTTAGCCTCCTTCTCCCGTCTGTTTCACCGCGGTGAAACAGTTTAACCTTGCCAGTCCTTACAGACATCGACCCATTTCTCACTCCGGGAATACTCATATAACTCGTCACAATTTAATTCAATGGCTGAATTGCTGCTGCCGCAGGCGGGAAACACCGTTTGAAACCTTTTAAGCGAAACATCGGCAAAAACGCTGACTTTTGTATTGTCAATGGCAAAGGGGCATACGCCGCCTACGGCATGTCCCGTTGCCGCCAACACTTCGTCGGCCGTTAACATTCTTGCCTTGCAGCCAAACTCCGTCTTGAATTTTGCATTATCCACCCGGCTGTCACCGGCAGTTACCAAGAGAACACAGCCATCGTCCCGCTTGAACGAGAGCGTCTTGGCAATTCGCGCCGGAATAACCCCGGCCGCTTGTGCCGCCAATTCAACCGTTGCGCTGGACACAGGGAATTCCAAAATATCCTGTTCCCGGCCATGAGCCCTAAAATATGCTTTCACCGCTTCAATTGCCATAGTCTGTCTCCTATAAACCTCCAGTTACAAAAACTGTTTATTTTATATTTTTTTATTATACTGCACAACTGCCGGGCGTACAATGTATGCCGCTAAACAGCCCTAAGAAATATCCGTACCAGTTCGGGGTCAAACTGGCTGCCCGAACAGTTTTCAAGTTCCTGCCGGGCAGCCTCCGGTGACCGGCCCCGCCGGTAGCTGGTATGACGCTGCATGGAGTCATACGCATCGGCAATGGCCACAATCCGGCTAACCAGGGGAATCTCCTCTCCTTTCAGACGGTTGGGGTAACCTTCTCCATCCCAGCGTTCATGATGGGAAATAATCAGTTCGGCACAGGCCTGCAGATCGGGCACGGTTTTGGCCAACCGTCCTCCGATTCCGGGGTGCAGCCTGATTTCCTCCCATTCTTGCTCATTCAGAGGCTCAGCCTTCGTCAAAATGTGGCGGTCCACACCAATCTTGCCAACATCGTGATACTGGGCGACGAGTTCGATCTGCCGCATTTGCAGATCATCCAGTTTCAGGGCCCGTCCCAGCAGTTGGCTCCATTTTTTTACCCCTTCTAAATGTTCCAGATATCTATCGTCATACTCCGCCACCGTTTTCATAAACGCGGCGAGCAGCCAGCGGCGGTTACGGCTGCGGTTGCGTTCTTTCTCCTGATACATATAGTTATCGGCCTCACTCACCATCTCCTCCAGCTCAAAAGGCGGCTTGGCCGCCACACCGCCGGTTGATAGAAAGAGAGGATGGCCGGGCTGCCGGTGATTGTGCTCGTCCACCCGCTGATAGAGAGCGAGTACCTGGGCCCGCATGGACTCTGTCGTTACATTGGGCAGCAGAACGACAAATTCGTCGCCGCCAATCCGGGCCACCGTCGCCGTGGGCGGAAAGCTATCCATCAACAGTCGCGCCGCTGTCTTGATCAGACCGTCCCCCGCCTTGTGCCCCAGCGTGTCGTTTACCAGTTTCAGTCCATCCACATCGCAGACGACAACCGCAACAGGCTGCTGCAACGCCTGCAGCCGCTCCAGTTCGGCCTCATAATAGGTCCGGTTGTAGAGCTGGGTCAGTTGGTCGCGAATGCTTAAGGTCCGGTATTTGCTCTCTGCCACCGACAAGGCTTCATTAATGTTATGCAGCAATTTGACGTGCTCGTGGATGGTACCCAGCATGATATTAAAGGCATTGCACAGCCCCCGGATTTCAGCCGGCGCAAACTGGAACTCCCGCTCAGGCACGGCATGTTCATACTCTCCCTTTTGGGTGCGCTGCAATGCGACAAACAACATGGCAATCGGCTTCTCAATATTTTTGGCAATCAGGCGGGCGACGCATAAGGCCAGGAATAAAATAATCAGGCTGCCAAGCAAAGCCCGGATCAGAATGTCATAGAGCGGCGCCAGCACCTCCGCTTGCTCCACTTCAAAAATAATGCCCCAGTTGCGTTCGGGAATCCACTGGTAGGCCCCGACAACCGGGCGACCGGCCTGGTTAATATACCTCTTTGCCCCGGAAATTCCCGTCTTGGCCTGCCGGTAGCCCTCGTCTTCCGCCAGCGAAATATCCTGCCCGTCGCCCGGGCTGGATTTAGCCAGCACCGTTCCCTGCTCATCTACCAGATAAGCTTTGCCGGTTGTGCCGAATTCCAGGTTTTGAATAATGCCGTCCAGCTTTTGCAAAGTCACTGTGCCAAACACAATGCCGCGAATCTCGTTTTGATAATCAAACACCGGCTTGGCAAGGATAACAATTTTCCGTCCCGTGGCCCGGCCGGTCAATATTCCGGTAATTACCGACTGGCCGGCCATGCCGAGACGAAAATAGTCACGGTTCTTTACGTCCGTTCCCGGCTGCGCCACCGTGTCGACCACCGTCTTACCGCTTTGATCCACAAAGGCATAGCCTTCAAATTCCTTACTGCTGGCTAACCCGGCCTGAAAATCATTCAACATGCCGGTAAGATTTCCCGTTCGCACCGTTTGTAGCCGCGTTATCGTTTCCAAGTCATCCGACCGGTCCTGAAACCATTCGTCAATCAACTGTGATTGCAGGGCAACCGACCGGTGCATTGCCTGCTCGCTCTCGATCAGGCGAAGTTCCCGCTCATGCCAGGTGTATAAGAGACACAGGCTGATGCTGACGGTAACCAGCACAACGGAAATAAGAAACTGCAAATGCGAGCCGATCGTTTGTCGCTGCAGACAGGAATATAGTTTTCCCCTGATATATGCACGCATGCTGATAACCCCTTGCCTCGCACGGCGGGTAACTTGCTAGTTCGCGTCAAGTTCCGCCTGTGGCTAAAATACTTGTTATAGTTCGCCGGATAGGACCCGAACCCTTTTTCCCTGTCATTTGCCAAGGAATTCTTACACTATTCTATCCAGCCGTCCCACGATAAGACATAGCAAAAGCAGGGATGTCTTATCCCTTTCGGGTAAGCCATCCCTGCTGACAAGGCCCTTGTCGCTGCATTGCCATGATTTTCTTTATACCACGTGCTGTGCTGCACCGACTGAAATCTCGCTCCGGAGTGCCAGCGCACTTTTTTCGCCAAACAAGGTACTGATTAAATCCACTGTCCGTTGGGCACTGACGCCGCCTTTATCCAGCAGTGGATTGACTTCAACAAATTCGGCGGAAGTAATCTTTTGGGAGTTAAACAGCAGTTCGACGGCTTGCAGACTGTCAGCATAGCTGATGCCGGCACTCACCGGCGTACCTACGCCGGGAATTTCCGCCGGATCAATGCCGTCCAGATCAAAGCTGAGATGAATGCCGTCACAGCGTTCAGCCAGATAATCAAGCGCCGCCTGCATGACTTTATCTATGCCAAGCCGGCTGACATCGTCGGCCGAATACGCCTTAATCCGGGCATTGGCAATCAGTTCCTGCTCACCGGGATCAATATCCCGGACACCGATTAGCACAATATTTTCCGGCCGGACCTTGTGGCTGTAACCGCCGATCTGGGTCAGGCAAGCCGGCCCCAGTCCCATGCTGGCTGCCAGCGGCATTCCATGAATATTGCCGCTAGGCGAGGTCTCAGGGGTATTCATATCGGCATGCGCGTCATACCAGATGACCCCCAGATTCTTATAGTGCTTGGCAATGCCCGCCAGTGTACCGATGGCTATACTGTGGTCGCCACCCAATACCAGGGGAAATCGCCCTTTCTTTACCATATCGGAAACCTTTGCCGCCAACTTCTCATTAGCTTTGACAACGGCTTTAGTATTTTTCATGTTCTTATCTGCTAGTTTGCGCGGCCCGGCACTTCCCACCGGGACATTACCCTCATCGGCCACTTCCAGGCCAAGCTGCTTTAGACGGCCTGTCAAGCCGGCAAGCCGCAGTTCCGACGGCCCCAAATTGGTGCCATACCGCGTTTGTCCCAACCACATGGGGACCCCTAACATAGAAATTTTCTTTTTCATCGAACCATATCACCGCCTTACTAGATTCAATCGCGACCTTCATTGTACATCTTTTGGAGACAAAGTACAATATATGTTTTATATTTTCAGTACATATTTTTATCTGCATTTTTCGTCTTTTTTCCAAAGCCAATTCTAATAGTTCCCCGCGATAATAATGCTATGATGATTGCATGTAAACCAGCGGATTAGCCAGCTACGGTTTTTCGTTCCTCAGGCTGATGCGACCGCCCGTCAGGAAAGAAATCAAAGCGCCAAGTACCGCATAAAGGAGCACCTGCCATGACCGCTAAAATTGTCAGCTTTCCTACCTCCGATGATCAAATGCTGCAGGAAATGGATCGTTTGATCCGCGCCTACCTGTTTGAATTGACCGGCAATCCCGATCTGACTGAACAGGTCGGCGACCGGATGATTCATTTCGTGGCTAATTATGCCAATAAGACCTTCGAACCCTGCTTTAATCTACCCTTGCTGCCGGATATGCCGCAGGAACAGATCGATCACCTGATGAGCGCCATCGATGAAGGCTTCCAGCAAAATTGCCGGGAAATCAACGAAATGATCAGTAAAATCATTTTTGAACGGATGTATTTCGAGGTGGAATACTATGAACAATTTAATAGCCGTCCGCCCAGCACCTTAAGCCAAGTTAAAAACAGGCCGTAGCGGCTTCGGCAATCAAACAGGCGGGCTGTTCTGGATACATTCCAGGACAGCCCGCCTGTTTGATTTTTACATAGCCAGCAGCGCCGCCCGGATGTTCTCGGTGACAATGCCGCCATGATAGCAAACCATTCTTGCTATATCATAATTCAGAAACTTCCGGCTGGACTGCCAGGCCAGTTCCATATCCAGGGTATACTGCGGGTTAGCAAACAAGAGCCGGCCCGCCTCGGCTACCAGGGCATCGCCGGTAACCAGCGTCTTACTTTCCTTAAGGTATACCGAAATATGCCCGGGCATATGCCCCGGTGTGGCAATAATTTCGAGACCGCCGCCCCAGGGAAAGCAGTCCCTGTCCTGAACAAGAATATCCACTGTTGCCGGCTCCAGCGCTGCCAGCCGGTCTTGAAATTCCCTGGCCGTGGCTTTTTGCTCCTCCGGCAGGCCGGCATGCAGGGCTTCCGCCTGCTGCAGCCGCAGCGATTTTTTCTCGCCGGCGATATACGGCGCCTCTTCCCTGGCTGCCACTACCTGCACCCCGGGATAGGCTTTTTTGCAGGCGGCCAGCGAGCCCATATGGTCATAGTCGTGATGGGTGATGATGATTTTTGTCAGCCGGTCCAGCTCCACCCCCTGCTCTGCCGCAGCCTGCTTAAGCAAAGGCAAGCTGCCGGGATAACCACAGTCAATCAGTACAAGTTCCTTATCGTCGCTTACGATAACGGGATGCACCTCCTTGGGCACACCGGCTCCCTGCAGGGTTAACACAGTCACCAGATTCATTTTCCTTCCCCTCCTTCTGACGAATACAACCTGCCGTCTGGTTGAAACAAGCCGCCCTCTTGTCCTACGGCCGGCAAGATGGCGATCAGATCATCAATAAATCGCTTTACCGTCTGCAATTCTGCCGGACTGTACTGACCGAACTGGTTCGTAAACTGATCCCGCGCAATTCTATGCAGACGGGCATGGAGTCCAAAAGCCTGTTTGCCCAACGGCGTGAGGTTATAGTAGATTTCTTTTTGATTATCGGGCAGACGCCGCACTTCGATCAAATCTTTTTTAATTAATTTAGCAGCGATTTTGGATATGCCGCCTTTGGTCATGTTCATCTGCTTGGCAATGGCTGTCGTGTTCAAGCCGGCATGGCGTTCCATGCAGTCGAGAACATGACATTCGGTCAAGGACAGGCCGATCTGCTGCAGGCGCCCATCAATTTGCCCGGCCAACGCCGCCTGCAGCAAAACTTCCTCCTGTCCTTCCAGCGTCTCCACATGATACACCAGCGTTTCGATTTTACCGATTAACTCTTTCAGTTCTGCTTCTTTCTGCTTCATAGTCCCAACCCGCTCAATAGTATTTATGTCTATTATAGCGCATTAACCGGTAAAATAAAATAAATCCGCCCCGAATTGTTTACATGGAAACATTTTTCCGTTATAATAAAATTGTTTATAAGGAAACAATAAACTTAAAGGAGTGATCTAGCATGAAAATTGATCTATCGGTAACACTGACCGAAGACCTTTTGCAGTCATTTTTTCAGCTTGATGCAGCCGGTCAAATCCCTCCTGTCGGGAAATTCGGCCACATCGGAACACATTTTGATGTCATGGACAAAACCTTTTCCCTGGATAACACGGAGCGGGAAGGCATCCTGTTTGATGTCAGCCATATACGGGACAGAGAAATTGAAGTAACCGATATTGCTGCCACGGTCATTCAGGAGGATGACTTTGTTCTGTTTTATACAGGCTGGCTGCAAGAGCACCCCTATGGCAGTCCCGGTTATTTTAAAAATCATCCCGAGCTGTCTCAGGCACTGATCACCTCTTTGGTAAATAAAAAAGTAAGTCTCATCGGCGTGGATATGGCAGGAATCCGCCAGGCGGCAGGACACGCACAGGCCGACCAGTACTGCGCCGATCACCATATTTTCGTCATTGAAAACCTGGCCAATCTGGACATAGTAATGCAAAAAGCCCAGGGCCGTCGTTTCCTGGTCCATACCTATCCGGTCAATTACGCCGGCCTGTCCGGCCTCCCCTGCCGGGTAGTTGCCGAAATATAAAACACGAGTCCGAAAACCGCTTGCTACAGATAGTTACCCCTCTATACCAAATTGCCTTACACAGAACGGAGCCTTTGTCATAAAAGAGTACAACTGCCCGTTCTGTTTTCTTGTTCGGCCTTTTTTGGAAACATACGTTCCGCAGGATGAAAAATTGCCGGCTTACGTTAAGAAATCCGCGCTGTGCCCTTTGGGTATTTGTTTGAGCGAAGCGAGTTTACGGATTTTAGTAAGCCGGCAATTTTTCAAGTATGTTGGAGAACAGGCCTAGCCTTTTTGGTCCTTTTGGGGCAATGCCAAAAGGATGTCTGACTATTTGGCAGCACATCCAGACTGTAATACATAAACAAGATTATTATGCAACAGCATTATTACACTTCGTTTGCCATGGCCAGCAGCGTATCCATAAGTACATCGGTGCCGGCTGCAATATCGGCAAAGTCGGTCCATTCTTCGGCGCTATGGCTGATGCCGTTTTTGCTGGGTACAAAGATCATCGCCACCGGGGCAAACTCACCGACTAGCATAGAATCATGGAAGGCGCCGCTGATTACCTTTTGATAGGAAATGCCGCGCTGGCGGCAGGCCGCCTCAATCTTAGCCATCATCGCCGGATTGCAGTGCATCGGCTGGTCGTTATTGTATTCGGTCAGGCTGACCTGAACGCCGCGTTTTGCCTCAATGCCGGCAATCACCGCTTTTAGCCTGGCCACCAGACGCTCTTTGGCGTCAAAATCACAGTCGCGGATATCAATAGAGAACTTTACCTTGCCCGGAATGACATTGACCGCATTGGGACAGACTTCCACCCGCCCTATGGTAGCCGTCGTATATTCGCTGTCCGACTCGCGGGCCAGTTTTTCCAATGCCAGACCGATTTCACAGCTTGCCGCGTAGGCATCGCGCCGCTCCTCCATGGAAGTGCCGCCGGCGTGGGACTGGCAGCCGGTCACCTCGATATCGAAGTTGGTCGGCGCACAGATGGTTTTGACAACTCCCACCGTTTTCCCTGCCCGCTCTAATACGCCGGTTTGATCAATATGCAGCTCCACCGCGCCGTATACCGCACCCGGCTTGATAGGAATTTCAGCAAACCGTGCCAGGTCATAGTCAAGCTCGGTAAGCACCTCCGGCAGATTCCGCCCCCCCTTGTCCACCAGCTTATAGGCATCGGCCAGGTTTAGTTTGCCAGCCAGCGCCCGGCTGCCCAGACAGCCAAGTTCAAAGCGGGTAGGTTCTTCCGAAGTGTACACCACCACGACAATACTCCGTTCAAAGGTGGCGCCGGCTGACCGGATCAGCCGCACCGCCTCTAAACCGGCCACCACGCCGCTCATGCCGTCAAACATGCCGGCATGGAGCACCGTATCAATGTGCGATCCCGTCCAGACCGGCGGCAGTTCCGGCTGACGGCCCGGCAAAATGCCGAAAATATTGCCGATCCCGTCTTCTTTTACCGTCAGCCCAAGCTTTCGCATTTCGTCCTTTACATATTGTCTGGCCTCCATCTCGGGCTTGGTGAACAAAACCCGTGTAGTACCGGCTCCCGGCGTGGAGTTATAGGTGTTGATCGTTTCCAGCCAATGGCGGATGTTAGCTGCACTTGCCTGCTTTGTCATAATAACGCCACCTTCGTTCTGCTTCCTTTTACATTACATTTTGTGGCGTCTTAGCCAGCCACTGTTTTATATTCTCAAAGGCAATAACCGCCCGTTTGACCAAAGCCTCCTTGGTCGCAAAACCAACATGGGGCGCCAAAATGACGTTGGGCGCCTGCAGCAGCGGCTGTCCGGCCGGAATAGGCGGCTCCTGTTCAAAAACATCCACCGCCGCCCCGGCCAGCCGCCCTTCTGTCAGGGCTTCAGCCAACGCCGCGGCATCAACAACAGGACCGCGGGCCGTATTAATCAAAACAGCGCTCTGTTTCATCAGCGCCAGCTTCTCTCGGTTAATCAACTCCCTGGTCTGTTCCATAAGCGGTACATGGAGCGATACGATATCACAGGTTGCCAGCAGCGTATCCAAATCCACATAGCGGATGCCCGGGCTGTCCTTCACCGTCCGGCTGTAGGCATACACCTCGCAGCCAAAGGCCCGGGCCAGCGCCGCCACTTTCAGCCCGATGGCACCGGTGCCGACAATACCGAATTTTTTTCCTGCCAGTTCAAATCCGATCAGTCCGTCCTTGGTCCCGCCCCGGCGCACCGCCGTGTCACAGGCAATCAGACGGCGATACAAGCCAAGCACCAGCCCGAAGACCAGCTCGCCGACCGCCTCATTGGAGTAGCCGGCGCAATTGCAGACGGTAATGTTGTTCCGCCGGCAATAAGCCATATCAATGTGATCAATGCCGGTAAAGGCCACCGACAGCATGGTAATCTGCGGGCACTGGGCCAGCACCGCTTCGCGGTAGGGCATATTGGCCAGCACAACGATATCGGCGGCCCGGGACCGGGCCACCACCTCCGCCTGATCGGCGGGCGGACTGTCGTAGTAGGTAATGTCGGCGTCTTTTCCCAGCACTTGGGCGGCAATTTGCAGTAGTTTTTCCCGTTCGACGCCCAAGGGTTCAATAATGGCAATTTTCATAGTATCCTCCTCTGTTATAACGTGACATCCCGGTTGCAGTCCTTGGAATAAATATAGGCAAATAGGTCCCGCCCCACCCCGTAGGCGCCCTGGGGCACATAAGGACCGAACCACATAAAGTCGTCCTTTTTGATCGGCAGCCAGGTGTTTTCCATCAGGTACATCCCCTCGCCGCTTAAAATATAGGCGCCATGCTCCTGCACGTGAGTTTCCACAAAAGGATGGCAGCCCCCCGGCTCAAAGGCTAAAATATGCATATTCATATCAAACCCCAGCCCGGTAGGCAGCAAGTCCTTGATATATACATTGGCCATATCGTCATAGTTCCGGTAAGCGATCTCATTGACGTTGCCGGCGCAAGTATAGGCAGCTTTCCCGGCCAGCGGGAGATACCTCTGTTTATACAAAAGCAGCTTGCTCGGCACTTCACTGGTAAAGGCAATACCCGCACCGGCCGGCGCGTAGATAAAGCCGCCGGCAGTCAGCACAAAACGTTCCTGACCAACCGTAACAGCCAACGCTCCTTCGATGCAGTACAAAAAGCTTTCGATTGCCGGTTCGCCGCCGAAAGGGGCTGTTGTCCGGCCGCCCGGCGCCGCTTCCACCACATACTGGACAAAGCCGGCGCCCATTTTCGGCGAGGCCACAATACTAACCCGGCAGTTTTCGATATAAGGAATGACATTATTGACCAACCCGTCCTTCGGTATGATGGCATACAGGCCCGGTTTCACGATGGCGCGGGTACTTAATACATCATTTGGATATCCCATGATTTTTCCTCCTACGGCAAATTTTCCAGCGTATCCAGCACAGCCAGCACGGCTTTTGCCAGATGGCGGCTGTCGCTATATTCCTCCGGGCAATGGCTGCGGCCGCCCCGGCTGGGCACAAACACCATAGCCGTCGCCACCGCCGTCGCCAGTTGCAGGGCATCATGACCGGCGCCGCTGGGCAAATAGCCGAAAGCATAGCCCCGGCGGCGGCAGCTATTTTCCAGCAGCCCCTGCAAGGTCCGATCCAGTTCCGCCGGCCGTACCGTCAGCGTGCGGCTTACTTCGCAGCCGGCCTGCCGCATCCGGGCCAGTTTCCTGATAAAGCCCAGAATGTCATCTTCCATGGCCTGTATATCGGCTTCCCAGCGGCTCCGGATATCCAGATTGCACACTACCTGCCCGGCAATGGTGTTCACCACATTAGGTCGGATATCGCAAAAGCCGACGGTGGCGACAGCCTCAGGATAGGTCAGTGCCGTATCCTCAACCTTGCTGATCAGCCGGGCGGCCAGCGCCAGCGCGTCGGTCCGCATGGTCATCGGCGTGGTCCCCGCGTGATCCGGGCGTCCCTGCAGGCTGATCACATAGCGGCGCATACCGACAATGCCGCTGACAATGCCGATTTCCCGCTGCTGCTGTTCCAGCACCGGCCCCTGCTCACAGTGAATTTCAATAAAACAGCGGATGGTAGTTAAGTCCCAGGCAGCCTGGCTAATCTGCCCTGGCTCCAGTCCGAAGTCTCGCATGGCTGCCGCCAGACTGACCCCCTCGCCGTCATGGATAGCGGTCAACTGGGCCGGCTGCCACAGACCTAAAAACGCTTTACTGGAGAAAAAGCCGCCGCCAAACCGTACGCCTTCCTCATCATTGGTGGCCACCACCTCCAGCGACCAGGGCAGGCGCCGGCCGGCCGCCGCCAGTTCCCGCACCAGTTCCAGGCCGCATACCACACCGGCGATGCCGTCAAAAGCGCCGCCGTGCGGCACCGAGTCATAATGGGAGCAAAGCACCACCGTTTGCGCTGTTTGGCCTTCATACCGCCCAATCAGGGCTCCCGATGCATCCAACCGTACAGTCATACCCGCCTGCTTCATGGCTTCCGTCAGGTAATCAATCGCCTGACGGGCTTCGGCGGTAAAGGGGAGCCGGGTAACACCCTCCAGGGTTGACGAAAAGCAGCGCAGCTTTGCCAAATGACCCTTAATCCGTTCCGTCAGCCGCGCCAATTGCAGTTCCATAGTTATTCCTCCCTGCAGCGGCGGACCAGTTGACCGGTACCCTCGTCCCGCAACCGGCAGTTTTCCATCACAACCTGCCCCCGGACGATGGTCATAACCGGCGCGCCGGTGCCGCTAAGACCGGTAAAGGCCGAAAATTTGTGCTTGTAAAGCAGCTCATCAGCGGTAATTTCCCAGTTTCTTTGTGGGTCAATCACGGTAAAATCAGCATCCCGGCCGGGTATGACGGCACCCTTGACACCATACAGACCGAAAATAGCCGCCGGATTTAGACTCATCACCCGGGCCACCAGCGACGGGTCCGCTCCCTTTTGGTTGACCGCCAAATCCCAAAAAGTCTGCAATGAAGTCTGCACCCCGCTGATGCCGCCCCAGGCGCCAAAGGTACCGGTCTCGGAAGCTTCCGCCTTCTCTTCCGGCGTACAGGGCGAGTGATCGGAGCAAATGCAGTCCAGCGTGCCGTCCAACACATAGTCCCACAGCTTTTCCCGGTCGGCTGCCGTCCGAAGCGGCGGCGAACACTTAAACCGGGGCCCTTCGTTCACCAGGTCCTCCCCGGTAAACAGCAAGTAATGTACGCAGGTCTCGGCCGTAATATCCAGCCCCTTTATTTTAGCCTGCCGGATGGCTTCCGCCACGGCCGGGTGGGAAACATGACAAATATGGGCCCGGCCTTCCGTTTTATCCAGCAAAGCGATAATGTCGTTAACGGCTTTCAGCTCAGCCTCGACCGGTCGCGCCGCCAGATAATCGCGGCGGCCGGTTTTTCCGGCAGCCAGACTGGCGGTCTGCAGCCGTTCAATCATGTCGTGATCCTCACAGTGAAAGCCGGCCAACCCGCCAAACTCCCGCAAAGTAACCAGCACCTGTTCAATTTCCGCTATATCCAGCGCCGTATAATCCTGGCCCGGATTGCACATAAAGCATTTAAAAGCCAGCGCGCCGGCTTCCTGCAAACCGATCAGTTTATCCAGATTTGTTTTGACCAGAGCGCCCCAAAAGCCGTAATCAATGGCTGATTTTCCCTGCAGCAGTTCCGCCTTGCGGACAAAGACCTCCTGGTCGATAACCGGCGGTCTGTTCTGCATCGGCATGTCGATCACCGTTGTCACGCCGCCGGCTGCGGCCGCCCGGCTGCCCTGAGCGAATTCTTCCCGCCAGGTATAGCCCGGTTCGTTAAAATGCACATGGCAGTCAATCACGCCCGGCAGCAGGTATTTCCCTGTCAAATCCAGCACCTGCCGCGCCGGCACCGGCGTTTCACCGGCCAGAACGGCGGCAACCTTGCCATCCTTTACCGCTACCGCCGCCGCAATCACTTCATCGGCGGTAACCACCCGGGCATTTTTTATTAACAGATCGTACACGGTGCCACCTTCCTTTACGACTTTATATTTACCGTTTCCAGATGGAGTGATATAATCTAGCCAAACTTACCAAGGTAACCCTGATTCAATGAACCCATCGGAACGCGATGCGCGAATGAAGCAGTGGTTACTTAGCAAAGGGATGAACGGTATGGCAGTTACGTTAGATTGGTTTATTCATCACAGTCAGTTAAACAATATCCGTTTAGTTGTCGGCAACCTTCAGTCGTCCGGCGAGATTACCAGCGTCAATATCCTCGACAATCCGGATGTGCTTAAATGGTTCAAAAAGAATGAGTTAATCCTGACCACCGGCTATATTTTTAAGGATGATCCCGAGCTGCAGCGCACCATTATCCGGGAAATGAAAGAAATTGGCTGCGCCGGGCTGGCCGTCAAAATCAAGCGGTTTTTCAAAACCATCCCCGAGCCTTTGCTGGACGAAGCCAGAAAGCTGGATTTCCCGGTCATCGAACTACCCTTTTTCTACGGCTTCTCGGAAATCATTCACACCGTATACAACAAGCTGTATCTGCAGCAGCACCAACAAACGCTCCAGGACCAGCAGCTCATTATGGAGCTGAGCGAAGCCTTTTTTCAGCATAAAGACCTGACTTGCCTGGTAAAAATCGCGGCTGATTTCTTCGGCAGCCCTGTCTTAATTACCGACCTGTCTTACGCCTGCCTCGCTCTGGCGGCACCGGCCGCTTTTGACAGCGGGCAGCTTGCCGAGGCAGCCGTCGCCATGGCCGATCAGCTCACCGAACAGACCATGCCATTGACCGATTTCAGTCTCACTCTGAATGACCGGCAGTACCTGCTCTTGGCCAGCCTGCTGCCCAACCATCTGGGTTATCTTTGTCTCCTCACCCAGAACCAGCCGACCGGCAGTCAGACTATGGCTGTATTACATAAAGCGGCTCAAATCATGGCCCTTGCCTGCGAACAGCAACAAGTGTCCCGGCCGGGCCCTGCCAACCGCGCCCATTTCTTCTTAAATTTCCTGATGCACCATACCCAGGCCACCCTGGAAGAAACGCAGCAAATTTGTTCCTTTTACGGGTTCAACTATCATAAAGCCTGGGTTTGTGCCAGCTTCTCCCTGCAAGCCTACAGCGAGCTGCCAAAAAAGAAGCTCCTGCCTTTGCTGCAAAACTATTGCTCCCAGACGCGCACCGACGAGATGGCCATTTTCACCTGCGCCAACGACAGCCTGTTCTGCGCGTTTTTTCTGTTTCCCGTCGAGAGCAATCCTGTACACGCACTCAATGAAGTCCGCCGTATCGCCGACCGTCTTTGCCGGCAAGCGCAGCAGCTCAGCCAACTCCCGCTGCCGTCCGGCATCAGCGGTTTTCACCATACTCTGCAGGCTCTGCATACCTCTTTTGAAGAGAGCCTGCAAGCCCTTGCCCTGCAGCAGCGCCTGAAGCAGACGGCGCCGGCTTCTTATTTTCATCAAATCGCTTACCATTTATTGCTTCATTACTATAAAAAGGATAGCAGCCAGATCATCGAAAGCACCCTGCAGCCGCTGCTCGACTTCGATGTCCAGAACAATACCGATTTAACAGCCACGCTGAAAGTGTATTTTCAAAGCAAGTTCAACTCCAGCGTGGCCGCCAAGCAGCTCTACCTGCACCGCAATACCATGCTGCACCGGATTGAAAAGATCAAAGAGCTTCTCCATACCGACCTGAGCGATATGGATGAAAATTTTCTGTTATATCTGGGACTGTGCGCTTTGGATTTACGCAAACAAAAGTGACAGGCTCCTGGACAACCGCTGATTAATTCACACTGCGCGTTCTGACGGAGCTTTTTCCGCCTTGCTGCGTCAGCAAAACCTTGCAATAGGGGCCGCTATTCCTGCGGTTTACTTCCTTGCCAGACGAAAAAATCTCTCGCCGGCCCGACAGGTTCATTTAACCAGTGCTTACCTTGGCAACAAACTTCTTAGATTTTCACCGCATCAGGGAAAACCTTCTTTAATACGCTGGGGTCCAGATAGGTTTTAGCCTCCGGCACCGCCTTGATATTTTTCATATCCAGCATGAATTCGGCCATTTTGTTGGCCCCGTCGACAAACTGCTGATCATAGTTCATGGCATATACGTTTTTCTGCATAATACGGAAGCATTCGTCTTCCTTGATGTTAATCCGTTTCGCGATAATGGCGGCAGCCTCTTTCGGATGCTGATTGATGTAGTCGGTGGCCTTATGTAACGCTTTCAGCAGTTTTTCGGCCACTTCCGGATTCTTTTGATAGAAATCATCGGTAACCTGGACCGTCATATAAAAGTCAATCCAGTGAACATCGCCCTGTTTGTCCGGTAAATTGGAGGTCGTGCCGCTGAACAGCAGCTTGCCGCCCATGTCAACAGCCTTGCCGACCCACGGTTCCCAGGCCGCCATAGCGTCAATATCGCCTTTTTCCAGCGCCGCCAGTTGATCGGAAACCGGCAGATTGACAAACTGAATCTTGCCGATATCGGTGCCGGTGGCCGCCGCCATGTTGCGAATGGCGATCAATACGCCGGCGCCGTTAGTCATGCCGATTTTCTTGCCCTCCAAATCCTTGGCGCTGGTAAGCTGCAAATCCTTGCGGCCTACCACGCTCTGCGTGCCGGCGGCATTGGCCAGTGGAGCCAGCACCTTGACCTTTACGCCGTTGGCGGATACGGCAATGTTGTTATAGATCGAACCGAAACAAATGCCCGCTTCACCGCTGGCCACGAGGGCCGCATTTTCATCAGGCCCGGTCATCAGCTTATTTTTGATGTTTAAGCCCTCTTCTTTAAAATAGCCCATTTCCTCGGCAATAATCTGCTGGCCCGATACCTGCGGGTCCAGCTCACCATAGGCGATGATTTCCTTGGCTGCCCCCGAACCGGCAGCCGGCGCGGCAGCCTTTTGTCCGCCACCGCAGCCGGCCGTCGCTAAACCGGCTACAATGACCATCATGGCGGCGCAGCTACGCAATAATCCCTTTTTTATTCTCATCTTTATTTCCTCCTCTATTTATTCCGCTACCGTCACCAATTCCGGCAAGGCCTGCTTTAACAGCGTCGGATCGGCATATTGCCTGAATTCCGGCTTGCTGGGGATATTCTTCATTTCTTTCATAAACGAGGCCATTTCGTCGCTGGATTTTTTGAAATGATCGTCAAACTGCATAGAATATTTGTTTTGCCCCATAATCCTTTTTACCTGTTCTTTATCAAGATTGATTTCCTTGGCAATAATTTCGGCGGCTTCATCGGGATGCTCATGAATGAAGTCGGTGGCTTTTTTCAGTGCTTTCAGCATCGCCTGAATTTCCTGGGGATGCTCTTTCAGAAACTGATCGGTTACCTGCATGGTCGTGTAAAAGCTGAGCCATGACACCGGTCCCTGTTTATCCGGCAGATAAGAGTTGAGACCGCTGAACAGCAGCTTGCCGCCGGCTTTGACGGCATTGCTGACCCACGGTTCCCAGCAGGCCATCAGATCAATGTCACCGCGGTCCAGGGCCGCAATCTGGTCGCTGGGGCTTAAGATGACAAACTGGATCTTGTTGATGTCGACTCCCAGCTCGGTACACATATTGCGGATGGCAATCAATACGCCAGCCCCGGCCGCGATGCCGATTTTCTTGCCCTCCAGATCTTTCGCCTTCTGAATGGTTACATTCTTGCCGGCCACCACCGCCTGGGTATTGCCGATATCGGCCATGGGCGCCACAATTTTAACGCCTACGTTATTGGCTGCCACGGCAATGTCGGTGTACGGTGTTTCAAAAGATACCTGGGCCGTACCGCCCGAGATTAGCGGTGAAATGTCGCCGCCCGACTGAATCAGTTTATTGGTCACCTTGACTCCCTCGGCGGCAAAGAACCCTTTTTTGTCGGCAATAATCTGCTGCGCCGAAATCTGCGGATCAATGACGCCATAGGCGACAATCTCCTGGGACGCCGCTTGGGGCGCCTCTTTTTCCGTTTTTTGGCTGCCTGAGCCACAGCCGGCTACCAGCGCGGCCAGCATACAGACCGCAAAACCCAACCCTACCATACTTTTTTTCATTCTTGTCCCCCCATGCTTTTTTCTTTCAATTTAATAGCTAATGTTCTACCGCTTTACTGGCTCCGGCTTTTTTCCATTTAAACAAATGGTTTTCCAGGCGGGTCAATATCCCGTAGAACAGGGTATATTCCAAACCGATCAAAGTGGCCGATAAAAACATATCAGACATTTTAAACCAGTTTTTGGCATTCACAATGATGTAGCCCAGTCCGGACGACGCGCCCATCATTTCGGCCACCACCAGGGCGGAGAAGGTCAACGCCAGACTGATTTTCATACCGGCGAAGATATGGGGCAGGGCCGAATGCAAAATGACCTTGGTAAATACCTGACGGGGCGTGGCCCCCAGACTGCGTGCCGACCGGATCAGCACCGGATCGGTATTTTTTATGCCGTCCACAATGTAGCTAAGGAGCGGTATAAAGGTGGCGTAAGCGATCAGGGCAATCTTAGAGGATTCGCCAATGCCGAACCAGATGAGAAACATCGGCAAAAAGGCAAATACCGGAATGGGGCCCACCATATTCAGAACCGGCGACAGAATATTGTCAAACTCACGGCTTGTCGCAATCAGAATTCCTAACACCAGCGCCACCACCACGCCGATGGAAAAGCCGGCAATCATCCGGTAAAAGCTCATAGTCAGATGATCAACCAAGGTACCGGCCATAAAATATTCATAGCCTGTTTTCACCACTGTCACCGGTGACGGCAGAAACACCGGATTGAACCACTGGTTCAGGCCATTCAGATGGCTGACAAATTGCCAGATACAGAAGAAAACGAATAGGGAAATACCCTTGTAGTATTTATTGTTTCTTTCTTTTCTGGCTTCCGAAATTTTCCGGGGAACGATCACCTCCTCCTGCGGTAACGCGGGAAGCCCTCGCTGCAGCTTCATCAAACCTTCTTCCATTGTCGGCATGCTAATCACCCCTTTATTCCGTAATGACTGACTCTGTTTGATTATCGGTCAAGCCTTGTTCAAAAAGCTCGACATAGCTTAAAAATTCCGGAGATTTTGTCTCTCGCGGCCGCGGCAGGTTGATCGGCTGGTCCAGGGCAACCTCGCCCTGCTTTAAGAGCACCACCCGGTCGGCCAGATAAACCGCCTCCGGTACACTATGGGTGATGAAAAAGATGGTCTTCTGGCTCAATTGCCAGATCCGGATCAGTTCTTTGCGCATCGTATCGCGGGTCAGCGCATCCAACGCTCCCAGCGGTTCATCCATCAGCAGCACGGCTGGGTCGTTGACCAGTGCCCGGGCAATGCCCACCCGCTGCGCCATGCCGCCGGACAGTTCAGACGGATACAGCTTCTCATATCCTTCCAGTCCGATCAGTGAAATGTATTTGGTAGCGATCTGGGCCGCGTCTTTCCGGTTTTTCAGCCGGAGACCGAACTCCACATTCTCCCGCACCGTATACCAGGGAAACAAGGCGTGCTGCTGAAATACGACGCCCCTGTCGGCTGCCGGACCTTCCACCCGGTTATCGTCCACCAGAATACGGCCTTTATCCGGCTTAAGGTAACCGGCCAGCAGGTTAAGCAGCGTGGATTTACCGCAGCCGCTCTTACCTAAAATACAGATGAACTGGCCCGTCTCTATCGTTAGGTTGATATCCTGCAAAACGTATTGCGGTTTTCCGTTTACTTCATCAAAAGCTTTATAAATATGTTCAAAGCTGACCGCCATCGGCTTTCCCTCCAAAAACAAAACGGCGCAAACCGGTTTTCACGGTTTGCGCCATTGCAAATTTGTTTCATTCATTTGAGTATGGGTTTATTATAGTATGTCTGGAAGCACTGCTCAATGTTCATGTGCACATTATAACTATTTTTCACTATGCTCATTGCACATGAAGCTTTTTGGGTGAATGCTCAGCCCATCGTTTTCCACTCAGCCTCTTTAAAACCTACCAGCACACGGTTCCCGGTGATCAGCAGCGGGCGCTTGACCAGCATACCGTCGCTTGCCAGGAGCGTCAACTGTTCTTCTTCACTCATCCCCGGCAGTTTATCTTTTAGGGCCAGCGACTTATATAAAATGCCGCTGGTATTGAACAGCTTCCGCAGCGGTACGCCGGCTTTAGCCTGCCAAGCTTTTAGCTCTGCGGCCGACGGCTTGGCTTCCTTGATATTACGCTCCTCATAGGATATCTGATTCTCCATCAGCCACTGCCGGGCCTTCTTACAGGTACTGCAGGCAGGATAGCAGAGAAACAGGCAGTTTGCCTCCATCCTAAATCACTCCTCTATGATAATGACTCCCTCATTGCAGCACGACCGTTGCGCCGGGATACAGACCGCCAACCGCGCCGCGAAGCACCAGCGTATCCGGCAAAAGGCCTGCGGTAATTTCCGTAAAATCACCTACGGTCTCACCGATAGACACCGGCTGTGTCCCAACGGTATTGTCCGTTACGGTATAGACAAAGCAACTCCCTGTATCATCCTGTTGCAGGGCTGCCGACGGAACGGCCAGCACCGGCACCGTCTGCCCCGTTTCCAGGATCATTTGCACGGCCATCCCCGGCACCAGACCGGCCGGTTGACCAGTCAGCTTGATATGAGCCCGGTAGGTAACGGACTGATCCTCCCCTACTTCCGGATAGATGCCCGCAACCTGTCCCGGCACCGTTTGCTCACCCAGTTGCAGCGTAACTGCCGTACCCAGCCGGCATACATACAAATCGCTTTGCTCCAGTGAAATGACCGCTTCCAATTCCTGCCCGCTGCCCAAGGACATAAGCTGCTGTCCGGACGGCACGTTCTTACCCTGCGCGGTCATCAACCCGGTGACAATCCCGTCAGCCGGCGCTTTTACTTCTACCGGACCACGGGGCACGGCAGCAACGGATTGCGTGGTGCTTCCCGACGCCGCCGGCGCACTGCCTTGGCTTTCCCGGGCAGCTTTAAGACGGGCTGCCGCCGCCTCCAACTGTTTGCGGGAAATCGCTCCCAGGTCATACAATTTTTGATACCGGTCGAATTCCTGCTGCGCGTTCTCATAAGAAGCCCGCGAGGCCGGGAGGCCGGCCGACGGCTGCGCAGGCTGTACCACCGGTGGCGCAGTGACCGCCTCCAGGGTCAGCAGCGGCTGCCCGGTTTTAACCGCCTGCCCCGGCACCACATAAAGCCTGGCAACCGTCCCGGCATACTCTGTGTAAACCGGTAAAAGCTGGGCTTGCTCCAGCGAACCGGTCCGGACAAGTCTGTATGGCTTGTCCACAACACCGGCAGCAACCGCCGTTACAGCGGCAGGCGACTGTGGCAGTTGGAACTGGTGCCGGGCCCAGCGCAGCAGCGGAAACAAATGATAACTGACGGCAATCAGCGCGGCCAGTACGAGCAGCAGCAAGCCGCCTACCAGCACCGGCTGATTTTGCCGGATTGCTATTTTCATATACTTTTCCTCCGTAAAACTAACACTATAACAGATACTATGTTCTCACTTTTCCCTTCCGCCGTCAAGGCAGGTCCCGCACCTGTCTGATCCGGTAAATGCTGGACGGTCTAGGGAACCATCTCTTCGTTGCCTCCGGTCAGCATATACCGGTATGCCGTCCTCCGCCGCCTCGTGTCGCGAAAACTAGTCTCACCATTATCTGACCGGTTTTAGGCTGATAAGGGACTCCTTTTGCCGCAGCGTCGATAAAAAAATGAACCAAAACCGCTCATTTCCGTTATAATGTATACTGTAGCGAGCGGGAGCGAGCACTTTTGTTTCCGTTCGGTACCGTAAGGAGGTATATATTGCATGCAACTGTCTTATAAAACAGCCGGCAGCCGGCCGGTTACCCATTCGTTTCAAAAAACGGCGCTAAGCATCTGCCTGACCGTTCTGGCCGCCTTCTGCCTGCTCTTTGGCATCGGCAGTCTGGCAGCATATCAGGAAACAGCCGGTCCCAGCGCCGCCATAATCATAAAAAAAGAACCGGCCGCCACTTTACAGCAGCGGCCGGTTACCCAGGCGGCCGATCCGTCTCTTGCCGCCACACCGTCTATCTGGCCGGTCTACGGAACAATCACCTCCGGCTTTGGCTGGCGCAGTTCGCCCCTGGAAAGCGGCAGCGAACTGCATCAGGGACTGGACATTGCCGTCGGCACCGGTACGCCGGTCGTCGCTACGGCAGACGGCAAGGTAGTGCAAAGCGGCTGGGCCGGCGGCTATGGCAATCTGGTTAAAATTGATCACGGCAACGGTCTGGAAACGCTGTACGGGCACAACGATAAAGTGGCTGTAACCGTCGGCCAGGAAGTCAAGAAAGGGCAGATCATTTCCTATGCCGGCAGTACCGGCAACAGTACCGGCCCCCACGTCCACTATGAAATCCGGAAAAGCGGCACCGCCGTCGATCCCGTAGCTTACCTGGTATTATACTAAGGAACCGCTGATTTAATTAGCCGGCCAGCCTGGCGAGAAAGATCCGTCAGGATGAGCTGGTGAATAAATCAGTGGTCCCTTAAGCAGAAAATCAAGCGGCCGCATACCGTCGTATACCTCAGCATATGCCAACCCGGTTAAACAGAACCGCTATTTTTCTTGCTTACTGCCTATTGCTTAACAATAAAATACATGTTATTATGTTAACAAATAAATCGTAATCCTGTGATGCACGCGAACTTTTGCTATGTTCAACCTACTTTATTAATTGGGGATTTAGATGGTATGCGGCTGCCGGGCCACCGAAGAGTGGAAGGCAAAACCATATCTTATGAAGCCCACCTGCTAGCGGCAGGTTTGAACATACCAGGTGGCGGCATCCTGGGACCAGTAAGGGACTTATCTTTTGATAAGTCCCTTTACCGTTTTTATCCGCCTTAGCCCGACAGGTTACTGGCCGCCTGCGTTGGAGTTCCCCGCGGTAAGCGTCCGCAGAATTCCTTTCAAATGACTTACACAATGATCCAGCTCGCCCTGCCCCTTTTCATCCAGGGGCAGCTCCAGCACCCGTTCGATGCCATTTTCCGAAATGACGCACGGCAGGCTTAAAGCCACATCGGTCACGCCATATTGGCCGTCCAGCACAATGGAGACAGGCAGTATGCACTTTTCATTGCGCATGATGGCGGTCACCAAGCGGCAGGCGCTTAAAGCCACGCCGGAGCTGGTATGCCCCTTCAAAGCCAGGATATCGAAACCCACGGTTTTCATATCCTGCAGAATTTTATCCTTGTCGATTTTTTCCGCTAAACCGAACTGTTTTTCAAAATCATCAAAAGCGATTCCCACGATATTGACGGTATTCCAGGGAATAAATGCCGCAGCACCGTGTTCGCCTAATACATAGCCTGTCACATTTTTCGCATCAACCCCGCAAATGTCGCCCAGCATCTTATTAAACCGGGCCGTATCCAGCAAGGTCCCGGTGCCAATAAGCTTTTCCCGCGGATATCCAAAACGGGTCTGCGCCACATAGACCAGCACATCCAGCGGGTTGGAAACCAAAATGACAATCGCCTCCTTAGTATATTTTGTAATATTGTCCATCACTTCCGATAAAATAGCCACATTTTTCTCTAATAGTACCATGCGGTCACCATTATTGCCCTGTGTAATATTGGCGCCCGAGGTGATGATGATAATTTTGGCATCGGCGCATTCTTCATAGCCGCCGACCCGGATCGACGTATTGGCACTATACACAAAGGCGGTTGTATGGCTGGCATCCAGCACTTCGCCCCGTGCCTTATCCTGGTTGCGATTGATCACCACAATATCATTGACTATGTTTAGCCGCAGCACCGAATTCAAAATGGCCGACCCCACATTGCCCGCCCCGATAATAACAAGTTTTCCGCTTTTCATTCCACACCCTACTCTCCTTATCTTATGGCAGGACTCTATACCTGTCTTCCTCTGTCTATAACACGCCATAAATTTGAATATAGAATATTCCGCTGTTCCGGCCAAAATCCTGCCGCAGTAATCTGGTAATTCATACCGCCAGCCGCATTTCTGCCAAGAACTATTAATGATAAGGCACAAATGTTCGCATTGTACCTGCATCGAGCATATAGAAATTTTGTAAACATACAACTTTTAACGACATATAATTTACAAACGTTCATATTTCAAAATATTGATAAAATAATAATCCTGGTCTATAATTATGACCAGAGAAACTACCTATCGCGCAATACATAAGAATAGTGATAATTCGGATAAAATCAAACTTTTTTACATTTCAGATAGCAACAGCTATTATTTGCAATTGTTCAAATATAGATATATTGATAATATGATTCATCAAAGGAGGCTGTCATGAAAAAATTCATCGACGATCCCCGTCTCATTTTTAAATGCTGTAGTCTCTACTATGATGATCAGCTCAGCCAGCAGGACATCAGCGAATATTTAGGCGTCTCCCGTCCCTCGGTATCCCGGATGCTCAAGCTGGGTAAGGAACAGGGATTTGTTAAAATCGAAGTAACCAATCCCTACAATATCAAATTCGGCAAGCTGGAGCGGGAACTGGAAAAAAGGTACGGCCTGCGGGAAGCCGCTATTGCCGAACCCAGCCCTGCGGAAACGGCCAACGAGCGAATCAGTCTCAACGTGAGCAAAGAAACCGTCAATTTTCTGATTCGCACTCTCGAAGACGGCGACGTGGTCGGCGTCTCCATGGGAATGACCCTGCAAAACGTCCTGCGAGCCGCCCGCCAGTTGGAAGAACCCATCCGTTGCAAATTCGTACCCATTCTCGGTGGTATCGGCGCCAGTCGGCTGGACATTCACTCCAACTATATCGCAAGCGAATTTGCCCGGCTATTCGGCGGTGACTGTGCCCAGTTCTTTTCTCCGGCCATCTTTTCCGATGTCAATGTTCTGGAAGGCTTTCTGAAGGAAGAATCGGTACAAAGCGTATTAAGACTTTATCGCAGCATCAGCACAATTATCATGGGTATCGGCATCCCTCAGCGCGGCGGTTCCACCCTGATGGAAACAGGCTATGTCAGCGGCGAAACGCTGGACAAGTTTGTCGAAGCTGGTGCCGTTGGCGATATTCTGCTGCAATTTTATGATCAGGATGGCCAGTGTGAGCAATTTATGAGCTTTAACCGCCGGGTGGCAGGCATGCCATTTAAACAGCTAAAGAAAGTCCAGAAACGGATCGGCATCGCCGGCGGCGCGGTGAAAGCCCTGGCTGTGCGCGGTGCCATCAGGGGCGGCTTCATCAATACGCTGGTCACCGATTTCGACTGCGCTACGGCCTTGCTTGCACTTTAGAAAGTATAAGGAGTACATGATGATTTATCTTGCTTTATTTGTCATTTTAGTATTACAGGCTGCGGCCACGCTACAGCAAGTCCGGCAGTATAAAAAAACGGTCCGCCGTCTCTGCCAGCTGGGCAGTGTCGGCATCGGCAGTAAAAAGGGTAAACTCGCCCCCGGCAATATTGTCGTCATCGCCTGTGACCAGGACGGCCGGATTACCGGCGGCGAAATACTGGAAGGCTATACGATTCTCAGCCGCTTTCAAGCCTTACAGCAGATCACCGGCAAAACCATCTATGAGCTGCACGACGAGTACCAAGCGCTGCCGGCCAAACAGCAAAAGGCCTATAAAGCGCACTTGCAGGCTTTGGAGGCACTGATTCTACGGTTAAATACAGTTGAGGCATAAGCGGTTCAAACAGGAATCCCAGGGCCCGGGATACCGTTTGTTCCGTTTATGACTCATCTTTACAACATATAAATCATGTAAAATGGAGGAAATCAACGTGGATTTAATAGCAAATCTAGCCAATGGCTTTATGAATCTTTTCAAAGCAGGCGCAACCACCTTTTCCGGCTGGGTAGTCGGAATTATTCCGCTCATCGTCATCTTAATGACCGCCGTCAGCGCCTTTATTAAATTAATCGGCGAAGAGCGCATTCATAACCTGGCGCAAACCGCAACGAAAAACGTAGTAACCCGGTACACCATATTGCCGATCCTGGCCGTATTATTTTTAGGCAACCCCATGTGCTACAGCTTTGGACGTTTCGTCGACAACAAGCATAAGCCGGCCTATTACGATGCCACTGTAAGCTTTTTGCACCCGGTAACCGGTTTGTTCCCCCATGCTAACGGCGGTGAACTGTTTGTCTACATGGGCATTGCTGCCGGCATTACCACCCTGGGTTTTCCCTTGGGAGAACTGGCTGTCCGCTACTTCCTGGTTGGCGTGATCGTCATCTTTATCCGCGGTCTGGTAACTGAAAAAATCTATGCCACATTAAAAGCAAGAGAGAAATAAAAACCAGTATCGCTCCCTAATTTACGACCTTAGAAAGGAATGATTCCATGTACCGAGCAATTACCATAACCAGGGGAAACAGCGGCTGGGGCGGCCCTTTAACCATCATGCCCACTGACACCTGCCATAAGGTTGTCAGTGTAACCGGCGGCGGCATTCACCCCCTGGCCGTCAAGATTGCCGAACTGTCCGGCTGCGAAGTCATTGACGGCTTCACTACGGCGGTGCCGGACAGCGAAATGTTTGTCGCCGTCGTCGATTGCGCCGGCACTGCCCGCTGCGGCGTATATCCCAAGAAAAATGTCTTTACCGTCAATCTCACACCGGTCGGCAAAGTCGGTCCTCTGGCCAAATTTATTACCGAAACCCTCTATGTATCCGATGTAACCGAAAACTGCATAAGCTACGCCCCGGAAGGAGCTATCCTAACCAGTAAGGACGGCAGCCAGGCGCAAGCCACCGCCCCCGCTTCCCCCGCCGAACCGAAAACCAAGGCCCAGGCCAGAGCGGAAATCGCCGCCATGAGCGCCGGGAAAAAGAAAAATGCTATTACCCGTCTCGGCATTGCCGTCGGCGGCGTGGTCAACAAATTTTATCAGGCCGGCCGCGAAACCATTGACATGGTGATAAAAAGCATCCTGCCCTTTATGGCCTTTGTCAGCATGATCATCGGTATTATCCAGGTGTCCGGCATCGGCAACGTCATAGCTCATACCGTCTCGCCACTGGCCAGCACCCTGCCCGGCATGCTGCTCATCTCCATTATATGCTCGTTGCCCTTTGTAGCGCCCGTAATCGGCCCCGGCGCCGTCATCGCCCAGGTCGTAGGAACACTGCTGGGCGTGGAAATCGGGCTCGGCCACATTCCCGCTCAATATGCCCTGCCTGCTTTGTTCGCCATTAACGCGCAGGTCGGCGGCGATTTTATTCCCGTTGGCCTAAGTCTTGGCGAAGCCGATTCGGAAACGATTGAATTGGGCGTCCCCGCCGTACTCTATTCCCGCCTGATTACCGGCCCGCTTTCCGTACTCATCGCTTTTCTGTTCAGCTTTGGTATGTATTAAACAAACCTCGATTTACGGGAGAAATCATCATGAAATATCATTCAGAAATCACCGGCTGGGGAACCGAAGCTATGCAGTTCCTCACCGAAGCGGATCTAAACTGCATCATCATCTTTAACGACGGCGTGCCGCCGGAGTTGGCTGATATGGCCGTTCTCCATCAGCCGGCCCCTATATTGGCCGATTTTGCCGCAGGCGATATGCTAAGCATCTGCGGCAAGGTCTTCTCCATATCCTCCATCGGCTCCGAGGTCATGCATACCTTGAAGGAGCTGGGTCATTGCACCTTGAGCTTTAAGGGCGGCCCTACCCCCGAACGCCCCGGCTGCATTATGCTCGAGGGCGAGGAGGCCCTGACACCGGCCGACTTTACGGTTGGCACTGCCATAGAAGTATTTTAAACAAAAGGACACTGCAGCCAGGCAGTGTCCTTTTGCGACACACCAGTTTAGGGCCAGCAGCGCTACCCTCTGCTCATACGGCCGCTTCGCAGTGGAGGTTGTAAGCTTTGGGGAAACCGGAATACGTTATAAGGATCGTAAGCTGCTTTTATCTCCTGCAATCTGGGCAGGTTTTTTCCAAAGTAGGCCTGCAGATACCCTTGCGTTCTATTATAGGGAAAATTTATATAAGAACCCCGGGTGAATGTCTCAATAAAGCAAAAGCCCTGCATGATCCACCGTCGATGGGCCCTTGCTTCATCTTTCTTTTTCCAGGCAGACATGAGCGCCATAATGTAATCAGCCTGCCGGTAAGCAAAAGCCGTCTCCTCCGTTTTGACATCCCGGACAGCACCACCCAGCGAGTAGACACGGATGGATGAATCACGTTCGGAAGGAGCTTGTTCGATAATATGAATCAGCGTATCCAATTGCCCCTTCGAAAGCGTTTTCTGAACGAATCTGCCTGCCGCCTGAAAAGTCTCACTCTTAGGGTAAATGGCTCCAATGATCTTTATGGCATCAATAAAGGGAACATACATAGTGATTTCCAGAGTCAAGCCCGGAATAGCCAGGAAAGGACGCAAGAGCTGTCTGGCCGTTTCAGTAGTCCCATAGAAAAAACCGTTCAGCCAGGCACCGGCCGGGTAGATTCCGCCGAATGCGCTCATACGGCAATCCAGTCCGGGCAGCCATTCCTGCCACAACGGCATAAAACGGTCTCGGGCCGCTTTATTATTATCCCACCTAAGCTGAATGACCGTAATTTGATCTACCTTCTCCAACCGGAAAGTATAGTCGGTTACAACGCCAAAGTTTCCGCCGCCAGCTCCCCTAAGCGCCCAAAACAAATCGGAATTACACTGACGATTGGCCACAAGCTGTTCCCCGGCATAATTAATCATGGTTACCTCAAGCAGACTATCCGCCGTTAATCCCAAATACCGGGTAGAGAGACCAATCCCGCCGCCTAAGATTAACCCGGAAATCGCTACTGTCGGGCAGGTCCCGCCGGGAAATGCGTAACCATACTCGTACAGCTGTTCATATAATGACAACAATCTTGTCCCTGCCTGTACTTTTACCGTAGCGTCCTGCAAGTTTATCCGGACTTGATTCAGCAAAGAAGTGTCAATGACCAGTTTGCCGGTGCCATTGGAATACCCCTCATAATCATGTCCACCGGACCTTACCCGTAGTCCCAGTCCGTCCTTTTCCGCCCGGCAAATAGCGTTGGCGACGTCGCGGGAGTCAGTGCAATATACGATCATTGCCGGATATTGGCTGATCGCTCTGTTATAATCCTGCCTGGCCCGCTCATAACCTGGATCACCCGGTACTATAACTTTCCCAGTTAACCCTTCGCAGTCCAAATCATTCACCTACTTGTTTTTTATATATACTATGTAAACCTGCTGGTTATGGTCCCTCCAGACTCTGACCAGGCCTGGCTAGCCCCGGAACTTACTATCTTCTCTTAGGTATTGGCGACTCTTTTAACAAATACTTAAATCCAGCTTAACAATGCATCCCTCCTTAAGCGGTATACTAAGGGTAAATAAAATGCCATGCCGATTTGACCCTCCTCCGTCAGCTACGGCATGGCAATCCCTATACAGCTATAAAAGGGTGTTCAGCCCTTTTACATACAAGCCAGTGGTCGTATGCACCACCGGTATAAACCGTTCCTGTGCGCAGGGCGGTTTGTTAGTTTGTAGCACTCTAAAAAATATAAAAGGAAAGATGGCTAAGGGATGATCTTTCCCCTCCAGCCATCTTTTTCTGTGTTTCTTTTATTAGAATTTTACTGAAACATTAGTGAAGAAGCGGTTGCGATCGCTGGTTACTGTTTGGCTAGTCGCACTTTTATCCAATACTTTATAGTTAAAATCGCCAACCGTCAGGCTAGTATTTTTATCGAAAGTATGGTTCCAAATAATCAAACCACCCTTAGTATTGCTATTTGGCGTTCCCGACATATCAGCCAAATTGTAATCAAAAATATTAGCCTGATCCTGAATATAGTAGACACCTGTTGTCAGCTTGTTTTTGTCATCCAATTTGCGGGTTACATTGGCCTGGAAACCCTGGTTCGCATAAGAAACGCTGCTTTTTAAGTATTCGGCCGAAAGGCTGGTCCGGTCACTCAATTGCCGGGTACCATACACACTAAAAAGTGTTACATCATCGGTCTTTAAATTCCACTGTGCCACTGTATCTTTGCCATAATTCACTTGTGCCAGCATAGCGCCTACGGTAGCTTTATCACTTACCGCCGTCGTTCCCTGCAACACATAGAACTTGTCGTCATCCTTGCCATCCTGGTAGTTTGTTTTAGCCGCAATAGTATTTAGATTAACGGCACCTACCTTCTTGCTGACATTTACGGCATACGGCAAGGCATGTTTGCCGATAAAGCCGTTGTCATAAGCAATGCCGCCGCCCAAGGTCAGTGCCTGGGAACCAATCACATAGCTGTAGCCGGCATTGCTGTATTTCAGCCCAAACGCATCAAGGGCCGCATTGTTATTATCATCAGCAGCACCAATAAAATCTTTGGCAAAATTTCCGCTGTCTTTACTGATATTCTGGTAAGTAAAACGGGCATATGCATCTAAATTGCTGGCAATGGGTGCTTCGGCATTCAACGTAACCGTTGACTTAAAGGAATTTCTTGTTTTATCCCCTGTACGTTGCGGATCGTGCTGTGTCCGGTAATGGAGAGTGATGGTGCCGTCAATTTTTACTGCGTCGTCGGCAGCAAAGGCTGTGCCTACCCCGGTCAGAACAAGGCTGGCGGTCAAGGCCATAAGTAGTGATTTTTTCATAATAACTCCTCCAAATAAAATAGAATGATTTCGCGGTTAGTACTACCTTTTAGCTGCTAACCGGCCCTCGAGTGGTATTTTTATTGTTTTATATGTGCCCACAGAGGACAAAAAAGCAAAGAAGCCCCAGGATTGGTCCTAAAGCTTCTTTGCTTTATATTTAGTAAATGTAGCATAGAGGGAAATCATTTGCAATAGTTTAGGAATAATTTTCTTCTAAAATATTTCTTTTCTTATTTTTGCCCGGCAACTAAACCTACTGTCTCCCTATTGATCACCATTTTCAATGCAGTATTTCTATGATTTTACCGGCAACATTCTCATAATGCTCTGCCGTGGGGTGCCGCCAGGAACCGGCTATCAGATAGCAATAACGTAAATAATAGAGGAACCTGTCTATCAACGCATGATCCGGTTCATTATATATAAACCGGATAGCTTTCGCCATTTTATCGGGGTTTACCACATGATATACCAATCCCTCTATGTTGTAAAACGAATCACCCAGCGTAATCACCGGCTTATGCCGGACTAACGCCTCAATGCCCACGGTGGAGTTGATGGTAATAACTCCCTGGGCTTTGGCAATCAAATCGGCGGTGGGATAGAACCGCAAAAATATAATATTATCATATTGATATTTCTTCTTTAATTGAGAATAATCGACACGGCCAAAGTCGGAAGGATGTTCTTTAACAACGATCCAAACATCCACCCGGTGAAGCCGGTTATATTGTTTTACCCCATGCACCACATACCGCACCAGTTCTTCCATTGACCGGATGTACGGAGAATACAGCAGAACCTGTGTATCATCATGGACCTGAAAGGGAAGAAAAATATACTTGGCTGGCAACTGAACCGCTTCCGGTTGGCGGTTTTGCTGCTCACCTACCTTTTGATACCATTTTTTCTTTAGTCCGCGGCCGGCAGGACCAGCAGCATACAGATCGGCAAGCAGCCGTTCGTCAGGAACGACGGCATCATAAAAAGAACGCGCTTTACCGGCCAGACTATTTTTATAATTAACTCCCCAGGGATCAAGCGTAGTCGTATCGGGGAGATAGCCATTTTCAAAAAAAGCCGTCTTCTTGCCAAGCTTTCTTGCCACCCGCATGGCGGCTGCCACAGGAATATTTAGGCCATTCCAGACACAAACAAGATCAACCGCCACACGGCACATATAGTTATAAAAATAGAGAGTAGCGTAATAAGCCCGGTTCTCCAGAACCTGCCGCGAATGCATCCAGCCACGAAAACCTTTAAATCGGCGCAGTTCACCCTTTATCAGGGAAAAATGAATAACATCCATTAATTCTTCACCGGTAAACGTCACTGCTTTCGGCAATTCGGGCTTTACCAGCGCACCGGAAAAATCGGCTAAACTATAGTGGACGTGATGAACATGATAGGCATCACGCAGCGCTGCGCCCAATTGACTATAATACTGCCGTTGATGGCGATTGAGCGATATGAACAAAATTGACGGCTTATCCTGGCTCTCCAAAAATAATCCTCCATGACTTTCCTTTTCTCTACTCTCTTAGCATGCCAAACACACAGCGCTGTGATACACAGCTCGTTTAAAAACTCACGCAAAAAGCAAAGGGCAATTTTCTACTTTCCTCCCATTATCTTTTGAATTACGAAAAAAATCGCTTTATCCATGTTATTTTCCGCAGGAAAAAACTAAAAGCAAAACAAACCGGCAGAACCAGGATGGCCACTGCATACATCTTTACCAACGGATTCAGACTGAACTCCCGCAATGCCATAGTGATCGCGACTACAATCGGCGCATGAAAAACGTAGACGCCAAAAGCATTATCGGCGAGAAATTTACTGACCGCTCCCTGCGTATTGTATTTGTGTTGAAAAATAGCAACGATCCCCAAAGAAACCCCTACACAAAAAAACGACTCCCAGATCGCGCTGGCTGCTGCCTGCCAATAAAAGCCACCGGCAAAGGCCGCCCCGTTCTTTACAATATTACCCCCGATAATCAGTCCAAACCACGCTGGGAATCCCAAGACCAACGTTAGGATAAACCAGCGTTTGCCAAATGTATACGAAAGCTTACTTAGTAAATTACAACGTTTAAAGATAATCCCTACGGCAAAAAGAACAATATAAGATGAAAAATAGCCAATTTGCATAAAATTACCTGTCAGAGTATTAAACAGCGGCACCCCTGCCGGCTGAACCAGACGTATTAGAAAAGCAACAATTGCCATAATTGCCATGACAAAAAGAACCCAGGAATTCTTAATTGACTTGGCTTGTTTTAGATACGCAGGCATAGGCGGAAAAAATGAAATATGCCTCAGCAGGGCATAGACAAGGGAAAACACCAAAAGAGCCAAAGCAAACCACAAAGGACCTGAACTGCTAAGAAATTCTAAAGAAGAAATATAGTGTATATACCAGGAAAGATAGGACAGATTGTTATGCTGAAAGGCTCCTACAACGAATAAGGCAATGGGGTTAATGAACAGCATGTAACTTAGCGTAGGGATTCCCAGACGCAGCAGCCTGTCCTTAATAAATTGACCGGTTCCCTTTTTATCCAGTGATCCCGGCACAAAATAACCGGCTATAAAGAACAGCAAACCCATAAAATATGCCTGGGTAAAAAAACCGTATATAGCAAATAACAGCCCCGCAACCAGCGGGGTTTTGGATGGCTCAGTATAATACCAAAGTCCATGCGTACTATAGGTGACGTTAAGATGCATCAATACCACAAAAATAATCATCAGCCAGCGAATATTATCCATAAAATACAACCTGGTACCGCCAGTCGTCCAACGGATATCCTTGCTTTCAGAACGCGTATTCATTCCAGCACCTCTTTCAAATAATTTACATTTTCACAATTCCATTATATCCCCTAGCCTGGTCAAACGAAAGAACAAACAGCAAGCCGTCCAAAAAAGACGGCTTGCTGTTTGATTATCCATCGAGCAGCCTTTCTAAACTCCGTTGTTTAAACGGTAAACGCCTGACTTATTATCAGTATGCCATTACCTCATATCCGTCCTCGGTCACCAACATCATGACTTCCCACTGCACCGATAAGCTGTCATCTTCTGTGTAATAGGTCCAGCCATTCTTATCTAAATATATTGACGCTTTGCCGGCGTTGATTATCGGTTCTATAGTAAAGATCATGCCAGGAGCCAGCAGCATCCCGGTATTAGCTTTTCCTTCATAGCCAATCCAGGGAGGTTCATGAAAGCGCAAACCGATTCCATGTCCGCCTATTTTTTTCACAACTGAATAGCCATGTTTCACGGCATGTTCCTGTATAACCTGACCCAGATCGCCAAGAAAGCCCCATGGTCGTACTTGCTTCAAACCCAAAACAACACATTCCTGCCCAACCCGGACAAGCCGCCGGGCCTCTTTTGTTGCCTTCCCTACGCAGAACATCCGGGAAGAGTCCGAAAAATAGTCTTTGTATATTGTTGAAACATCAACATTTATAATATCGCCATCGTACAATACTGTTCGCGGGGAAGGAATTCCATGGCACACCTGATTGTTTAGCGACGTACACACACTTTTGGGAAATCCCTTGTAGCCAAGCTGTGCGGGTACTCCCCCCAATTCTACCGCTTTTTGATAGACGAGCCGGTCAATTTCCTCCGTAGTAATTCCTGCCCGGACATACTCTGCCACTGTATCCAAAACGGCCGTATTCACTTTGCCGCTCTCTCGGATTGCTGCTATTTGGAGCGGATTCTTGATCATTTGTCTCGACGGAACCAGATGCCCCCGCTTTTTGTAGCGGGCAACCCTTTCGTCAAAATCGGCATGACATTTTTTGTATTCTTTTTGACTGCCGCACCAGCATACATCATTTTTGTCTAATCCAGTAAGCACGCCATCCCTCCTTTCTTCATCTCATCTTCTGTATAATATATCAATATAAACAGCCCTGGGTTACATCGCAACAGCTCCGATGCAGCCCAGGGCTAACTTGCCTACTCAAAGGAGACGGCTTGTCCAAAACAGCGTCAAAACAGGGACGTTTCCTTTTATCCAATCAAAAAACCGCGTTGATTTCTTCGAACCGGGCTCTCCTACTTAAACAATCCTTGAAACTATACCATCATTCTTGGGTTAAGGTACATTCTCTAGCAATTCCCCTCATACACTTGTTGCAGGTGCCTGCGGGCCACTCTGGCCAACCGGTGCACTGTATCCAGCGGGGTAGGCTGCCGTTCTGCCATCTGCCATCGCGGGAAAAAGCGAGTCACATGGAGCGCTATGTCCGGCCTGAGCGATGCCAGCCAGGCTGCGAGCGCCTCCATTTCTGCCTCGTCGTCATTTTCTCCCGGCACGATCAGAGTTGTCACTTCCACATGGCAGGCTTTACTGGCAAGCTCGATCGTTTGCTTCACCGTTGCCAGGTCACCGCCGATCAGGCGATAAAACCGTTCGCTAAACGCTTTCAGATCAATATTCATGGCGTCAATGAGCGGCAACAGCTCACGCAGCGGCTTTTCACAGATAGTCCCGTTCGTAACCACCACATTTTTCAGGCCCTGTTCGGCCGCCAGTGTAGCGCAGTCACGGACAAATTCATAGCCAACCAGCGGCTCATTATAAGTGTAGGCCAGTCCGATATTACCGGCTGGCTTCAACTCCAGCGCTTTGTTTACCAGCGTTTCCGGGGAAACCTCCAGAATGTCCAGTTTTTCGCCGCCGCATTGGGCAATATTACTGTTCTGGCAAAAAGGGCAACGTAAATTGCAGCCATAACTGCCTACCGATAAAATCAGGCTTCCCGGAAAAAACCGCCGCAGCGGTTTTTTCTCGATCGGGTCAAGCGCTATCCCCGTCAGCTTGCCGTAATTTTCACAAATGATTTCGCCCCGGTAGTTAACCCGGGCCCGGCAAAGACCGGTCTGTCCCTCTTCCAGCGAACAGGCATGGGGACAAATACCGCAAACCACTCTCATGTATGGCGCACCACCTCAAACCGTTCCAGTGAGTAAGGCTGTCCCGGAGCTATGCCCGCCTTCTCCAGGGCAATACTGATTTGTTCGTTTACCGTTCTTACGCCTTCCAAATTAGACAACAACAGACCACGCTTCCTGCCGCTGGTAACGATAACACCGTACCGCTTTACATCCAGTTGATTGGCAGATTCTATGGCTTCCGGCTCGGCCAGGACATCCACACTGTAGGTTAAGTCAGCCAATTCCCGTTCGGTTACCGGATCAAAGCGCGGGTCTTCCGTCCCGGCGCTTACCGCATTGCGCATAACTTCCGCAGCAACCGATTCGGTCACCGGCAAAATCGTACCGATACAGCCGCGCAGGCGTCCCTGTTTTTTCAGGGATACAAACACTCCGGCCTTTCGCTGCCGAAGCTCTGCCGGCAAATCGTCAGGTAAGCTGGCATACATTCCGGTTCTAAGGTATGTTTCCAAGGAAAGCCGGGCCAGACGGACATAAACGTCTTCCTGCGCCTTAATCCGGCTCAGCCGCTCCCGTTCCTGCCGTTCATAACTTACGTCAAACCGGCGGCTGTCGTCGCTGCCGGTGACAGTAAATATCCCCACCGCATAACCGACACCGAATGTCCCCTCATAAGAGAGTAATTCCGGTTGAACAGTTCTGCCGTCCAGAGCGCCGGCCATAATCACGAAAGAACGCAGGCCGCACTCTGCCGCCGCTTCGCAAAAATCCTCCGGGAAGGTCATTAACCGCAGAAAGTCTCCCCCGGTTATAGCCTCCGTTACCTCCCGGTCAAATTCCGGTCCTTCGGCGGCAAAGCCATAGGGTCCTTCGACTGTTAGCTTATGGGATAAATCACCACTGGCGACAAAAACCACTCGCCGGTTCAAGTTTGCCGCCGCGGCGGCAATGCATTGTCCCAAACGGTAGTGTTCCAGCAGTGACAGGCCGGATAACCCGATGCGCACCATCGGGCAGGTAACTCCCTGCTCTTGCAAAAACCGGACCGGAATTAACGTACCATGGTCCAGTGCCTTTTCCCGTTCGCCCAAAGTTCCGGCAGGCAAGCCGCGCCGGGCAGCCATTTCGCTCAAGGTTTGCACGAACTCTCCGTCATAGCTTACAGTCACTGTAAGGTTAGGTATACCAAATTGACGTAACCCGCCCTGGGCTCCTTCGCCCGGTGAAATATGAAAATAATCCCCGTACAGCGTAGCATGGGGCGATGCGATAATAACCGTATCCGGATTCAGTACTGCAATACGCCGGGCCGCCTCCCGGTAAGCGTCAATAGTCTTTTGAATTTTCTGTTCCTCGCCACGCCCTACCTCCGGCAAAATAATCGGCGGATGGGGCACGATGGCCGCAGCTAAAACCGTCATTAAAAATCTCCCCCTTTTCTTTATTATAAGAGCAGGCAGGGAATTACATACAGTAAAAAATCACGCTCACCACTTAAACAACAGCAGTTTTATCAAAATCCGGCTATTTCAGGCAACATAGTCAGAAAGGCCCGCACTGCCATCGTCAGTGCGGGCCTCGCCACTATCTTTTTTCTATCTAAGCAACAGCTACAAATGACTGGCCACTTCAAAAGCGTCCCAGATCGCATACATAATATTTGATACCCGGCGGGCATCACCGAGCAGATGAACCTCAGGCAGCCTGGGTTCCAGCGACTGGTACAGTGCATTGTTTTCCCGGTACCCCACGGCCAGAATAACACTGTCACAGACAATCCGTTCTGTCTCTTGTCCTCTTTTTATCTCCAATACGCCGTCCTTAAAGCTTTGCGCCTGAGCACAGGTCTTGAGTTCAATGTCTTTGAACGGAACCAGTTTTTCCAGCATTTCACTGTTAGCATGGCAAAGCGGTCCATTGACAGCCAGCAGCTTATGCAAGGCCTCCACAATCGTTACCTGTTTTCCTTGTTCCTTCAACCATAAAGCCAGTTCACAGCCTACCAGTCCGCCACCAATGATCACCGTATTGGCCCCGGGATCCTTTTTCCCCAGCAACACTTCGGCCGCCGTAAAGACTTTGTTATCATCCCCCAGTGAAAACACCTTAGGCGTTGAACCGGTTGCCACAATAACCGCATCAAAATCACCGGACAGACAAAGAGCCTCATCAACCGCCGTATTCAAGTGGACTTCTACCGACAAAGCTTTTAAGGTTTCGGTATACCAGGCAGCCAAAGCATGGTCGTCCTCTTTAAAATCCGGTACGCCGCCGGGAATCAGATTGCCCCCCAGCCGGTCGCTCTTCTCGTAGAGCACCGGTTCATGGCCGCGCAGCTTTAATACCCGGGCCGCCTCACAGCCTGCCGCACCGCCGCCTGCGATGAGCACTTTTTTCGGGCGCAGAGCCGGCGTGAGCATCGTGGCCCGTTCCCGGCAGGCATGCGGATTTACCGCACAGTTGAGCGCCGAGTATTCCTGTATCCGGCCCATGCAGCCTTCCTGACAGGACAGGCAGGGACGAATCAGTTTGGTACGGCCGCTGCGCAGTTTATTTACGTAGTCGGGATCGGCCAGCAGCGGACGGCCCAGGCTGACAATATCACAGACACCTTCGGCAATCGCCCTGGCTGCCATATCGGGATTATCCATCCGGCCGGCGCATAGGATGGGTACGTCCACCGATTCCTTCATTAACTTGGCATAGGGCCGATAAAGACCTTTTTCCTGATACATCGGCGGATGACTCCACCACCAGGCATCATAGGAGCCTACATCCACATCCAGCGCATCATAGCCGTACCGGACCAGCAGTTTTGCCGCTTCAATCCCCTCCGGAATGTCACGGCCTTTTTCCTCAAACACTTCCCCCGGCAAGGCGCCGTCGCGCAAGTCCTTGATAAAGCTTTTGGGACTGTACCGCAAGGTGACCGGAAAATCGGCGCCGCAGCGTTTTTTGATTTCCTCCACAATCTGGCGGGCAAAGCGCAGGCGGTTTTCCAGACTGCCGCCATATTCATCGGTTCGCTGGTTGAATAGGGCAATAGCAAACTGGTCAATCAGATATCCTTCGTGAACAGCATGAATTTGCACGCCGTCAAAACCGGCCCGCTTGGCATGATAAGCCCCTTCGCCGAATTGTTTTACAATATACAGGATTTCGTCCACCGTCAATTCGCGGCAGGTCTTATCCAGCCAGCGGTGCTGGATGGGGGACGGAGCTACCGGTGGAAACTCGCCCAGATTGGTCGGAATGGTAACCCGCCCAAAGCCGCCGGACATTTGCAGAAAAATCCTGGCGTTGTAAGCATGAATACGCTCCGTCAGTTCCCGCCCGGTACGGACAAACTGTACCGGATTATAGGTGGAACAAGGACAGTTGGGCATGCCATGCTTTTCCACCTTGTTGTCGACAAAGGTAACGCCGGTAATAATAAGCCCGGTACCGCCCTTGGCCCGTTCCGTGTAATAGTCGATCCCCCTTTGGTTAAAACCGCCTTCAGCGTCGGCCAGTCCCAAGGGTCCCATGGGAGCCATGGCAAAACGGTTTTTCACCGTACAGTTGCCAATACGAATTGGCGTAAACAACTGTTGATATGAATTCATCACACTGCCTCCTCTTCTCCAAAGAATCGCTGATTTTATGAGCAACACGACGAGAGATTCTTTTGTCTGGCAAGCAAAATCCAGAGGAAAACCGGAACCCCCCCAAGGTTTTGCTGACATAGCCGGACGGAAAATCCCATCTGGACGCACAGTACGTCCAGATCAGCATAGCCCTTCTCTTTATAGCATACTTTCCGCCAATATATATGTCAATAGTTACATGTTTTAATATACATAATACTCTAGGCGGATACCTTAAATTATGCTACAATGAAAATCACTTAAATGGAGGTATTCCCATGCGGACACTAAAATATGCGATTCTCGGACTGCTAAACCGCGGTCCGCTAACCGGCTATGATATCACCAAAGAATTCGCCAGTGCTCTCGGTAATTTCTGGAGCGCCAAACACAGCCAGATCTATCCCGAGTTGAAAAAGCTGGCTGACGAAGGGCTGGTTGTCTTCCATACGGTCACACAGGGAGAAAAGCTGGAAAAAAAGCTTTACACCATCACCCCTGACGGCAGAAAGGATTTTCTCCAATGGCTGAACCAAGACGAACCGCTCGAACCAACCCCCAAGGATATTTTTAAACTGAAAACCTATTTTTCCGACGCTCTGCCCCTCGGCAAACGAATCGAACAATTTCAATCGCAGCTAATTAAACGCCGGGAAAAACTGTACATACTTAAAAACCATAAAGAAAAGCTGTATGGAAGCATCAACCCGGCCAGCTTGACCGACCGACAGCGCAGTGATTATCTCGTTCTGCAGGGAGCTATCCTACGGGAAGAGGCCTATGTAACCTGGCTGCGGGAAAGCATCGCCCTCCTTGGCAGCTAAACGGCGAACAAAGGCCTGCCGCACGTTAACACATCGACTTTTTCACCTCGCCTAATCCCAATAAAAAAACAGGAGGCCATCTGGTTTGGCCTCCTGTTTTACTTATTCGGGAAGACAATAATTCTTTTCTCTTACCAACCGGATAAGGGCATTCACTACACCAGGATCATACAATACCCCTTTATTTTGCAAAAGTTCCTCCAAAGCGGCATCCATCCCCGGCGCCGGCCGGTAAGGACGGTGGGAGGTCATCGCTTCAAAGACATCGGCAACCGCAATAATCTTGGCCTCCGGCAGAATTTGCTCCCCCGTCAGCCCATGCGGATAGCCGCTGCCATTTAAACGCTCATGGTGCTGCAAAATAATCTTCGCAATGGGCATGAGAAAGTGCACATCCTTTAGAATATCGTAGCTCATGGCAGCATGGGTCTGAATCAGACCGAACTCCTGCGGCGTAAGCTTGGACGGCTTCGTCAACAGTTCGCCGGGAATGCCGATTTTCCCGATATCATGCACAATAGCCGCACGGCGCAGCATTTCACAGCGTTTTTTATCCCAGCCTAACTCGCAGGCTATATCGTAAGAAAGGATACCCACCCGCCGTTGATGGCCGGAAGTATAGGGATCCTTTAACTCTACCATCTTTGCCACCGTCAACAGTGTTCCGTCGATAGCTTCCTCAAGCTGTCGCGCCTGGCTGGCGATGCTTTCCTGGTAGCCGATATTATCCATGGCAATGGCCGCCGTGTCGGCCAGCACGTGGAGCACCTGTACCTGTTCCGCCGTAGGTCGGCATACTTTGGACCAATAACAGCCAATGGCACCGATTGGATCGTTTGTTTTAATCGGCACCATGGCCAGGCTGCGCACAAAGGTTTTGCGATATACATCAATCGGAATCCGGTCATCATGATAAATATCTTCAATAATAGTAGGCTGGCGGTTGCGCATAACCCAGCCGCTGATGCAAATCTCCATGGGAAAACGCAGCCCTTTCCACAGCGGAGTAATGGCATCTTCCTCTGCATAATAGCAAAATTCTCCATCCCGTAAGACAAAGGTAGCCCCATCCGAACCGGTAAGTTCCCGTACCGAATGGCGGACAATATCCATTACCGCCTGTAAATCATGGGTAGCGGAAAGCTGCTGCACGACCTTAAGCAATTCCTCCATAATATGAAGCGCTGGTGCGCAGGCATCGGGTTCGACGAGCGCGGAGGTATTGTTATTTTGAAGCATAACCGATACTCCTTTCGTCTTATTCCCTCAGGTTGTCATACGCTTGTTCCTTAACACTCCGGAATAATTACCAAAGTTTACAAGTAAAGTATAACATAAACTGACAAAAGGAAGTAGTCCCTGTTAAAGGAGAATTATTATCCCGTTTTCCACCGGCGATGTCAATTTGCAGCGATATTTCACAACATGCGCCTCCTATTTTCTTCGCAGCGCATTATACAGCTTAGCCGACTCTGCCGCTATAAAGTCGCTGGAGTACCGGTGATCAGCGGCAGAAGTATAGAAGCTGATCAAGATAGGATCGTGTCCGTCCTGAATAACTCCTACGTCGCAAAGCACGTCGTCCAGCTCACCGACCTTATGGAATACCGGCGTCAACATATAGCGGGGAATTTCATCATGAAAAATAGAGTTGGCCAACTCGTCTTTTAATTGCTCCGATTTTGTTTTGTCCAGGTAGGAGTCCGAATAAATCCGCTCAAACACCTTGGCCATTTCCAGGGGCGTGGTTACACTATGATACTGGTACTGCTGATAGGCCTTTTCATTATGGATCAGTGTCCGCTGTAACCGCAGGTCTTTGGTAACTTTACTAAGGGTATCGGCATGGTTGCTGTCAAATTCACCGAGCAAAGCATAAAAGGAGTCATTGTCGCTTACGGTCATCATGGCTTCAATATATTGATCGTATTGCTCCTTTTTGTATGTTTCGGCACTGGGATACAGATATTTGTAAGTAGCCAGCGCAACCAGCAGTTTACTGGTTGAGGCCGTGGGAAAAACCTCATCTTGATTGAATTGGATGGTCTTTCCTGTGTTCAAATTCTTGGCGTACACACCGGCCTTGCCTTGAAAGCCCTGCAAGTCTTTGGCAATTTCTTTGTTAAGCGCCGGTGCAGTCCAGCCATTTACAGTCATTGCGCTCAGCAGCAAACATACCGCCACTGTCTTTTTTATCATAAATCCACCCCATTACTTATTCTCTGTTATTATGGAGCAAACTTATGATTAAAATAAGACAAACGGTTAAACTTTACTATTCTCACCAATAATTCCATATGGCAAGCCACTCATGCGACGTGCCGGGAATGCTTCTTTTCATTCACTTCATCTCATAAAGGCCGGTTTACATAAGCCTTTTTATAATCCCTCAGCATATTGCCGGCCCCGCTCACATTGGGGTGACGACAGGCTGCAATGATTCTTACAAAGCGGACATTCCTTTGCTTTCCCTGCTGCCTGATCCCGCGCAGGACTTTCGCCATAGAATCTAGACAGATTCCGTTGATAACCTGGTCCACGATGATGTCCATGGCGGTGGCGGCGATGTTCCCGCCAATTTTCCGAAAACAAATCAAAAAAATTAAATAATCTCATAACAAAACAGCTCCTTTTCCTTGTTCCTGGTCACAGGTTATCTAAGATTCAACCGTATCCCTCCTTAACGGAAGTTCTCCGGCAACTCTCAGTCATGTAACAGCGCCTGTTCCCGGCTGCCTTATCCTCATTGTAAAAAGAGAATCTAAAACCGTCTTAAAGATTCCTTAAAATTTTTATAAATTAACATCATATAGACCGCTTCAATAGTCGGTAATGATATAATAGATTTCATAACAACTAATTACGGCAGCGGACAAGTCTGTAAAAAATCGCGGCGACAGCCGCCTCAATCAGGAGGAGCAAGATGCCAACACGATGCGCTTGGGTTACCGAGGAGCCCTTATACATCTGTTATCATGACGAAGAATGGGGTCAGCCCTGCTATGATGATCAAAAGCTATTTGAAATGATGATCCTGGAAGGCATGCAAGCCGGGCTGAGTTGGATTACCGTTTTGCGTAAACGGGAAAACTTCCGGGAGGCTTTTGACAATTTCTCAGCCTCAAAAATCGTCCAATATGACGATGCCAAAATCGAACAACTTATGGCCAATCCGGGCATTATCCGCAACCGGTTAAAAATTAAGGCGACAATTCAAAATGCTCAACAATTTTTGGCTGTTCAGAAAGAATACGGCAGTTTTAGTGACTTCATCTGGCAATTTGTCGGCGGCCAGCCCAAAATCAATCACTGGCAGCAGATCAGCGAGGTTCCGGCAACCACTCCTGACTCAGATGCAATGAGCAAGGCACTGCGCAAAAGGGGATTTAATTTTGTCGGTTCCACCATCTGCTACGCCTTCATGCAGGCTACCGGCATGGTCAACGACCACACCACTGATTGTTTTTTGCACGGTTAATAGCCGGCAAATACAGTATTCCTTCTATCCGTAGCAACGTCACAGCGAAAGATCAGAAGGCCCGCCCCAAGAGTCCGGTCAATTGACGACAATCATAATGGCAGACAAAAGCCTCAATCTTTTGGTGAACAAAAGATTGAGGCTTTTTTATCGCTGAGAGATTACGGATGTATTCACACTGCGCGTCCGACATTAGCTTCATAAAAACAGAGGTTCTCTAAAAAGCTTATACCCTCTGCCCTCAAGTTTTTCAAAAATTAAAGACCCGCAAGCCAAGCATCACCGCCATGCCGCCACTCATAGTTACCAAGGGTGGTTGTCGGAGATAGGCCAACAGAGCCGCTATAGCACCGGCAATCAGATAGCTGTTATGAGGTGAAACTTCGACATAGCCATGCGGCGCCAATAGGGTCGGCGCGATGAGTGCAGTCAGGATAGCCGTGGGCACATATTTCAGAAACCGCTTGAAACAGGCAGGAATCCCGGCAGCCCCCAGAATAGCCGGGCTGGCAAAGCGGGTAGCGAAAGTGGCAATCGCCATCATGATAATGGTAATAACGATCTCAGTCCGCATCAGTTTCTCCCCTTTCTAATACGCCGCCAACTACGGCAGCCGTTAAACAGGCAATAATAATATACCACTTCCCCGCTATGCTAATGGCTGCGGCGATACTGACGCCCGCAGCGACCAGGCACACCAGCAGATTGCGCTTGTCGGTGAGCCGGGGAATTAGGAGAGCCAGAAAAGTGGCCGGCATGGCAAAATCAAGACCCCAGGAAAGCGGATCGCTGATACGGCTGCCAAGAAAAATCCCCCCGACTGTGGATGAAACCCAGGTGACATAGCCGGTCATATTGCTGCCTAATTGATACGCGGCACTATAGCCGCCGGTCTGTGCCCGGCTAATCGTCACCGCATAGGTTTCGTCGGCCATGCCAAAGGTAAGCAATGCCTTATGCGGCAAAGATAAGCCGGTCATATGGGGAACAAGGGAAAGTCCCATCAGCAAATGACGCAGATTGATTAATAGTGCCGTCAGGGCAATCATGGTCATACCCGCCCCCTCGGCAAACATCGGTAAACTGATAAACTGAGCTGCCCCGGCAAACACCAGCAAGGACATCAGCAGCGTTTCACCAGGCGTAAGCCCAATTGATTGCGCCACAATCCCATAGGCCAGGCCAAACGGGACGACGCCCACCATAATCGGCAGGGTGTCTTTAATCCCTTCCGTTAACTCTGTAATTTTCACTGTTTCTCCCCCCAGCCACGGACTATTTCATCTAGTGTTTTTATCCATCATAGCCGGCAGGAATATAATTGTAAATATCCAATATAACAATAAAAGGATACCAATTATTTAATTAAAAGGAGAATGCCGAAAATGGACATAGCCAAAATACTAAGTGGTATTCGAATCGATCAACAGGCAACCGCTCCAATGTACCTGCAGCTAGCCAACAGCCTGGCAGCCAAAATCAAAGAATGCACGCTGCCGTCCCATACCAAACTGATGCCGGAGCGGGAACTCGCCAGCCTGCTCAAGGTAAGCCGCACCACCGTCATCAACGCCTACCGGCTGCTGGAGGAAAACGGTCTGGTAACCACCCGTGTCGGCAGCGGAACCTATATTGCCGAGCTAAGTGCCGGTGACGGCAACACCGGCAATATGCCCTGGGAGCAACTATTCAGCCCTCCCTACAAATCCCCTTTAGCTTCTCTGCTTCGCTCGCTGGTCTCATCGCCCACGGCGGATGACACCATTTCTTTTGCTGCCGGCATGCCCGACCCACAGCTCTACGACCTCACTATCCTGGAAAACCTGATCAACCAGTATCCGGACCTGCCAAAGGAAACCTTCGGCCACATATCTATTGAAGGCTATTCCCCGCTAAGGCATTCCCTCGCTGCCTGGCAAACCACACTGGGGATCCCGACTAGCCCGGACAACGTCCTTATCGTCTCCGGCTCTCAGCAAGGCCTTTACCTCCTGGTGAAGGCTTTGGTTGAGCCACGGGATTATGTCATTGTGGAATCGCCGACCTATCTTGGTACCATCCAGCTGCTGGAGGCTGCCGGAGCCCGTATTCTGTGCCTGCCGCAATCCGACACTCTCGATCTAGCCGTACTTGAGGATTATTTGATCCGCTATCGTCCCAAATTCTTCTACACCATCCCAACCTTTCAGAACCCGGCCGGCCGGGTCATGTCCTTAGCCCAGCGCCAGGAATTAATCCGCTTAGCCGCCCGCTATCGGCTTGCTATTGTGGAAGACGATCCGTACAGCCAGCTATATTACGGACAACAACCGCCGCCTACTCTCAAAAGTCTGGATACCTACGGAGGAGTTATTTATTTAAGCACCTTTTCCAAGATACTGTTCCCCGGATTGCGGACTGGCTGGATAACCGCCCCACCGCCGGTCATTAACCGGTTAGCCCAGGAAAAACAGTATATCGATCTGCACAGCAACAACCTGTCCCAAATCATTCTCCACGCCTGCCTCCGGCAGGACTACCTGGCCCAACATCTCGCCGTAGTCCGCCGGGAATATAAAAAGCGCCGCGACGCCCTGGCCGGAGCAATCCAGCAATACTGTCCGGCTCATTTGGATTTTACCCTGCCGGCCGGCGGTTTCTATCTGTGGTGCAAGGTTCGCCCGCCAGCATCCCCGGCTGAGCTGCTGCGCCACGCCGCTGCCGCCGGCGTTACCTTTGTCCCCGGTGAAGCTTTTTATCTAAACCAGCCGGACAGTCCCTATATTCGGCTCTGCTTTGTAACGCACGACGAAGCCCGCCTGACTGAGGGTGTCCGGCGGCTGGCCAAAATTTTAGCGTCCGGCGCCGCCAACGCACCGCTGGCGGCAGACACCAACGTTCGTCCCTTGATCTGACATTCACGGAAAAACAATAAAGAAAAATCAAATGAACTATCTCCCACGTCCGCAATCCCATCAAAAAACGGCAATACTCAACTCAAAAAAATTAAAAGGAGTTCGTCTACGACTTGTTATGTCTGGACGAAACTCCTTTCTTTTGTCAATTGTGGTTTTAGAATGTTCAAGAAGTCATCTCAGTGTTTGATTGAAAAGCTCTTCTGTCCACTGGAGCGATTGTAAATAAATATTCGGAACTGTAGCCTCATCACCATCTGGCGCATCATAAACCGACCTCTGTCCCGAACGAAAGAGCAATTCATAGGCCACAACCTGACCAAGCCGATTTAAAATGGGCTGTCTTTCGTAGCGGTGCACATCATCAGCATTCTGCCTAATGAGCTTATCCATTTTTTCCTGCTCAGGAAAGCATCACTTATACCCAAACAAGTTATTGGTACCGTACATCACCTAATAATATCTACTGCTTTTACCCGGAGAGCCTTGTCAAACCTACTTCTGTAAAACATGGCGGGCCCTTTCCCATCGCCCGGCATTTTTGTCAATTGACATACGTCCGGTATGCCCCTTGCCGTCGTCTTGCCGTAGAAAAACAGCCCCGCCATGCCTTTACAGCTTTAAATTTGTCAATTACTCGTAAGCAAAGTTTTCAACAATGAACTTCCGCCTGGAGTTCGTTGCTGTCGTTTATTCAGCTTCTTGTATTTCAGCCTGAGTTTGAGGCTGCGCCGGGAAGCTCCGGCCATCAACCAATACACCGTTCTGGGTTAACTGGCGGATCACCTGTTCCTGCAGGTTAAAGGCGCTGACGAAGCCGTCCAGGGGCATAATCAGTCGGTGAGTAACCTCCAACTGACCATTTGCTTCGCCGGGCTGCTTAACAGCCAGGTCGAAGCGCACCAGATTTCCGGTAATATGAACGGCCCCAATGCCGTCGGCAAAAACATTTTGTTTCATAAGAAAAACTCAACTCCTAGTTTTTATTTCAGTAAAAAGGTAGACCGCTCTGACCTGATCGGGAGTTACGCCCAAATCCTCGACGGCCGACAAAATGCCGGCAGCCAGTATAGCTCGGCCAGGTTCTCTGTTCTTCCCGGTGACGGTGCCCAAAGCAGTCTCATCCAGTGGATGGATGGAGACAATGCCGTTGCCGAAGGTCACTTCAAAGGAGCCTGTCGACTTGGTCCGGTATATCAGGCCGAAGGTTTTGTTCACATCGGAAGCTATTTCATCCAAACGCGGAATGGTTACCTTCTGCGCCGCCGGCAAGATGGACAACTCATTCGGATTATAATTAATCGTATAGATGCCATCCAAGCGCTGTTCACCGCTACCGGCATACAGCACCGGCACCGCGCCGGAGGTCCGGCTGGTCGCCGCCGGTCCGCGCTCGCCTTCCGGTACGCCGTTCAAGCGTAGGCCAAACCCGCCGTTATCGGCGACAAAGGTGCGTTCGCTTGCCGGGCCGCCTGTTGTAATGGAGACTTGGCCAGTAAGACCGGACGGCAACCCGGAACCTGTGACGGTATTGACCGGCGGCACGGCCGGGTCAAGGAGAGTGACCGGCGAACCGGGAGGATTGACCGTCTGTCCGGGAACAGATGGCTGTCCTGGGGATGTCTTGGGCTGGGTGACGGTCTGTGCGTCCTGGGCAGCATGATTGGGGATAACGGTAAGCTGACCATTGACGAACGTAATTTGATAATTCTCGGCAATCGCCCCGTTCGGTATGATATCATAGCCGCCGGGCAGACTGCTTTTATCGGCCTGAGTGCCTACCGTAAGCCCGGTTACTACGTCCGACGCCTTTTCACCATTTTTAAGACCGGCATAGGCAACCGTCAGTTCGGAATTATCGGTGCCTTGCGGCCGTTGCTGATTATCGGCGGTAATGGTGAGCGGAGCTTTGAGAATGGTGAGCATGCCGTCCACATAGGTAATCTCATAGTTGCCGGACTGGCCGGCAGTAAAGTTCACCCCGGTCCCTTCCAGACTATGCGTCGTACCGGCCTTAGCTGTCGGGGTTGCCGTCGGACTTACCGCCACATCCACGGTGCCAAGGCTATCGCCTGTAACCAGGCCAAAATCACCGGTCACTTTGCCGCCCAGTCTTGTCGGATTATCATAGCCGTAGTAGCGGCTGGCATCATCCACCGTAATGGTAATCGGACGCCTGGTGATCTCCAGTTTGCCATTCACATAATGAATATCGTAGTTGGATGAGGTCAGGCCGCCGGGCGTAATCTCATAAGCGTCGCCAACATTCACCGCTGACTGGGAACTGCCGCCATAGCTCAGCGTACCGCCCAGGCCGGCGGTTGTCTCGCCGTTGACAAAACCGCTGTAGGTCACGCCTTTGTTGCTGTCATAGGCCCGGCCGTCATACATCTTGCTGTCATTGTTGGCCGTTATGGTGAGCGGTGCCGGCGTAATATTCAGCGTTCCGTCTACAAAGTTGATCATATAATTGCCGGCGGTCAGGCCGCCGGGCGTAATGGCATACCCGCCGGCGTTTACCGCCGACTGGGAACTGCCGCCGTAGCTCAGCGTACCGCCCAGGCTGGCGGCCGTCTCGCCGTTGACAAAGCCGCTGTAGGTCACGCCTTTATTGCCGTAATAGGCCAGACCATCATAGACCTTGCTGTCATTATTGGCCTTTATCGTCAGCGGCGCCGGCGTGACGGTCAGTGTTCCGTCCACATAGGCAAAGGTATAGTTGTTGGCTTGCAGATTACCGTCAATATCAATGGCATAATTGCCGACATTCTTAGCCCCGTTGGCGCTGCCGCCATAAGTGACCGCACCGCCGCTGATTCCCGCCGTGGTTTCGTCCTGGCCGTCGGCAAAGCCGCTGTAGCTGACGCCATTTGTGCCGCCGGCATAGGATAGGCCGTCATAGACCTTGGTGGCATTATTGGCCGTGACGAGCACCTCCTTCGGCGTGATGTTCAACGCGCCGTTTTGATAGGTGATCGTATAATTGCCGGAAGTCAGGCCGCCGGGCGTAATCACATAGCCATTGCCAACATTTACTGCCGGCTGGGAAGTGCCGCTGTAACCCAGCGTACCACTCAATACAGCGTTCGTCTCACCGTTGACAAAGCCGCTGTAGGTCACGCCGTTGTTGCTGTTATAGCCCCGGCCATCATAGACCTTGCTGTCATTGTTGGCCTTTATCGTCAGCGGCGCCGGCGTAACGGTCAGCATTCCGTCCACATAAGTAAAGGTATAGTTATTGGCCTGCAAATTGCCGTCAATATCAATGGCATAACTGCCGACATTCTTAGCCCCGTCAGCGCTGCCGCCATAACTGACCGCGCCGTCACTGATTCCCGCTGTAGCTGCCGTCTGGCCGTTGACAAAACCGCTGTAGGTCACGCCATTCGCGCCGCTGATATACTTCTGGCCGTCATAGACCTTGGTAGCAGTATTGGCCGTTACAGTCACGTTCTTCGGTGCAACCCAGAACTCGGTTTCCACCTTATAATTGAGCGGATTGGCTCCGGTATAGGCGGCATACAGCGCATCGCCGGCGCCGCGGTTGGTGCCGTAGGCCGTGCCGCCAAGGTTGACATCGGCCGCTGCGTTAATGCCTGTGCCAAAGTTATACTTGGCAGAATTGGTCTGGTCACTCGTCATGCCGCCGAGAAACGCCTGATCCAAGGCTTGCCGCTGCGCCCAATCCGCAATGGAGAGAGAGAACGTATTGCCAAAGAACTGGGCATTGCCGTCGCCGTAGACCTTTTTGCCATAGATGGTGGCCACTGGCTGGTTTTTGTGAACGGCGCCATTACCAACATAAGTTCCGGGCAGGCTGGTGATCTCACTATAATCCGTACCATACCGGCGGAAATCCCCCGTCAGTCCGCCGTACACGTCGCCAATGGAATCATCTGTAGAGATAATCCAGCGGCTGTTGCCGGGATCAATCATATCTCGGGAGTTAGCGCTTTTATTTTGATTGATAAAATGGCTGTTCTCAGCCACCAGATATACTGGTGCATTACCCTGGGAAGTTACCTTGCCGCCGCCGCCCAGAACAAGATTGCCGTCTTTGGTCCAAACAGCGACAGCTTCACCGTCAGCCCCGCTGGTATTGCCGTTTACCGTACCGTCAATAGTCAGGCCGCCGCTGGTTCTGATTTCAACGCCCTTGCCGGCGGTAATATTGCCCAGCCGGGTGATGGTGTTGCCCTGATTGTTGAAGCTGATCCGATTGCCGAGCGAGGTAGCGGTCAGCGTATTGACGTTCTGCACGATGCCAGGAATGGTAATGGCGCCCGTATTCGTCGTCACCGTCAGATTATTCCCTCCCAGATCGAGGGCCTTGCCGTCAGCTACCCTAATAGGGCCTGATCCGTTTTGCAAGGTCAGGTGATCGGTTACCTTGAAATTGTCGTTCACGGTAATTGCGCCGGTACCATCGGTCCGGCCGATGGTAATGCTCTCAAAGCCGTCCTTAAAAATGCGCTGCCCGCCATTAAACCAACTGCTCTTTAAGTTCAGATCATTGACGCCGCCGCCGCTGCCCAGGTTGATATTGGTATTGGGCGAATAGGTTTGGATCAGAAGCTTGCCGGTACTCGCTACACTGCTGGTATCGGTAATGGTCAGTGCGTCCGCCGTCAAGGATACGTCGCCGTCGCCAGCGTTGATTTGAGCGTCAATGTTGACCTTTTGGCTCTCTACACTGAAATTATTGCCGTCGGTGCTGATAATGCCTTTGACGTTGACGCTGCCGGTGCTGTTCGCGCTGGCCTGGCGAATCAGCACCTCGTCGGTGAAGGCCGTTGTGCCTGTCTGGTACAACGCACCTGTGCCGTCGGGCCGGCCAAGAATAATTTTGCTGTAGCCGTCGCGGAATACGCGATTGGTATTGGTACCGTCAAAATAGCCTGCTTTCAGATACAAGCCGCTGCCGCCCGATTGCCCAAGATACAAATCCCTGTTCTGAGTCAGGGTCTGAAAAATCAACTGACCGGTACCCTGAATGGGCGCCTGCGACTGGTCGCTGTTGCCAGCCAAGTTAAGATTATCCACGGTCAGCGTCAGATCGCCGCTGCCGGTATTTACCGTAGCCGTATCCTCGGTCGTCAGCGTGACCGTCTTAAACTCCAGGCTATTATTGCCTGTCGTAATCGTTGAACCGTTTTTCACAGTAATGCTGCCGCCTGTTCCCGGTGAACGGATGGTGGTGGGATCAGCGAAATCCAGGCTGCCGGCTACCGTTACGGCACCGGTCCCATCGTCACGGCCCAGATACAGGTGGCTGAAGCCGTCCTTGAAAACACGGTTCGTACCGTTAAACAGGCTGGAGCCTAGCTGCAAGGTGCCTGTGCCGGGTGTGCCAATGTCCAGCGTGGTGCCGGGATTGTACTGCTGAACGGTCAGCATGCCGGGAGCGCTGACGCGCGACGCCGGATCAAAGGTCATCGTATCGGCCGTCAGCGTAATGTCGCCACCAGCCGCGCTGACATTCTGATTGACCGCCAGGCCGCCGGGAGTCGTCGCTTCCAGGCGGATGGTATCATCGTTGACCACACCGGTGCCGCTGGCCGCAACGCCGGTCACAGTGCCGTTGGCTCGCGTTGCTATCTGACCAATGACTAGTTTCTCCGCTTTCACCTTAACCTGTCTGGCGTTGGCCGCCAACAGGCCGATTTTGTTGACCGAAGCGCTCAGGTCATAGGTGCCGCCCTGCAGGGCCAGCTTATCCGCCGTGATGACTCCATTGGTCTGGCTGGACGAGTTGCCGGCGTTCAGCGCCAGCGTCTTGCCGTCCAGATTGGCATCCCCTTCGAAGACAATATTTTGGGCTGTCAGCGTAGTGTCTTGTTTAGCGCCACCCAGATCAAAGCTATTGACATAGATGTTCCCCTGGTTGGTATTGCCGATATTGTAATGATCGAAGGAGGTATCGAAGGTCGTGGTCAACAGGTTGTTGGTCAGCCACAAGCCGCCTGTGCCATGCTGTACGCTGCCCAGGGAAATGACTTTGCTGCCGTCATAGGTGGCAAGCCCCAGCGTACCGGAACCTTTGACTGTTTTGGTGCCTGTCAGGCTACTCAGATCATTGGCATACAGGTTAATCGTGCCGGTGCCGGCATCAATAACGCCTGTGCCGGAGGAGTTGCTGATTTTATTGGCTTTTAACGTAACCTTGTTGGAGCCGCTGACAGTCAGACCACCGCTGCCGATATTAATCGTGCCGGCAGGACCGTTTTGAACGGTAATCGTGTTATTCACACTCACCCCGTCGATGGTGACCGGGCCGGTGCCGTCGCTTCGCCCCAGATTCAGGTTCTTAAAGGTATTGTCAAACAGGCCGCCGTTAAGCTGCGTTTGGGTAATAACCAGGCCGCTGCCGCTGCCGGTAGTATTCACATCCAGCGCCACCGCTCCGTCGCGGGGCCCCAGATTTAAAGTGCCCTGGCCGGTGATGTTGGTGATGCTGTCGACCGTTTCCGTGAGTTTATTGGCTTGCAGGGTAAGGGTGCTGGTATCGCCGCTGCCGAGATTGATCTGGGCATTGGCTCCCAAAGCAAGCTCGCTGGCTTTGACGGTAACGTTCGCATTGCTGCCGCTAATCGCGGCGCGAGCATAGTCACCCAGCTTAACCTTGCCGCCGGCAGTCAGGTTGATTACGGCATCATTGCCGTTAACCAGCAGTTGAGTCGCCCCGGCACTGCCGGCGGCATCGGCCAGCGTCACGTCATTGTCCGCGCTGATATTGACGGCGGCATTGTTGCCGCTCACCGTCAAGCCTGTGCCGCTGTTCATACTGAAGAAACCGCCGTTGATGCCGACATGGGTATTGCTGCCGCTGATCCCTACATTCCCTTGTACGGTTACGCCATAGACGCCTGTCCCGGAAGCAACCGACACCGATTTACCGATATTGCCTGCATCGAAGTACACATTTTGCTTTCCTGACACGGCAAAGGCCGGAAAGCCTGTGAATACGTTGTTAATTACCGTATAAGGAATTTTATATTGATCGCCGTTATAGGTATCGCTAATGTAAATATCCTTGTTGTCCGGCACTTTGACCGTTAAACTGCCTGTGCCGTTTATCTGTCCTGCCAGACCGTTCAGGCCGCTGGCCAGCTCAAGATTAAGATTTTTAACATACAGGTTGGAACCGCCAGGCAGTGTGGCCTGGTTTGCGGTGAGCGACAAATCCTTATAGGGGGAAGCCGAGCCGACCTTAACCGTCCCGGATAAGGCAGCGTTGGCTGTCGTCCTGATGTCCAAAGCAGCGGAAAAGCTGGTGTCGGCAATACTGATATTGCCGTTATGATCGCCGGCGATCTTATCGCCTTTACTGACCAAGCGCCCCAGGATAATTTTGTTGTAGCTGCCGCCCAGTACGCCGCCGGAATTGAAGTAGCTTGATGGCAGGTAGAGATCGGAGCTGTTATCCGTGCCGCCGACCTGAATGTTCTTGCTGTTGGTCAGCGTGTAAATTTGCAGGTCGCCCGGCGTGGTCACCTTTTGATTCACCGTCATGCGGTCAGCCGCCAGTTCCACCTTGCCGGTGGCGGTAATGCCGTTTACGCCGCCCACCGTACCAATGGTCAGAAGGGAGCCGTTGTACAGCTTCAAACTACCCACCTTAGCCGCCACGGTGCCCACGGCATTGGCGGCGGCGGATAAATCAAAGGCGCCGCTATTGTTGCCGTCCAGCAGCAGCTTATCGACTGCCACCTTTGACGAAGCATCCTGGGTCAGTGATTGAACCTTAAAGGTCAGAGTCTGGCCGGTCGTGCCGGTAATATTGGCACCGCTGTTAATGGCTGCCGCGCCGCCGGGGCTAAGCACCGTCAGCGTCGTGGACGGTACGGCAAAGCTGTCTACCGAGACTGCACCAGTGCCGTCGCTGCGGCCGATGGTGACATTGCTAAACTGGCCGGCACCAATTTTCGTCATGCCGGCAGCATCCACCGACAGCTTGCCGGCAGCAGCCGTTCCGCCGATTTGCAAGGCCCGGGCAGCTGTTTTGGGAGCAATGGCCAGTTGTCCGCCGAGCATCTTGTCGAATTTGGCATTACTCCAGTTGGTAATGGTATCGGCGTTTAGGGTCAGGTCGCCGCTGCCGGCTTCGACAGTAGCCCCATTAGTAAAGTCAATGGTGCCGGCGTCAATTGTGAGCGCTTTGTTGTTTGTCTCGAGATCGGCGCCGGCAGCAAAGGTCACCTTACCGGCTGCTGCGTCACCGGACTGAACGGTCAGCTTGTCCTGAACAGTGAGCTTGCCCACATTGACTTCGCCGGTGCCGTCGGTCCGGCCAATGACGATTTCACTAAAGCCGGGGGTAAACACCGGTGTAGTACCGAAAGCCGCCGTCGAAATCCGCAAGGCTCCGGCGCTGCCATCACCGACGCCAATGGTGCCGTTTGCCGCGTAGGTGTCAATAGTTAGCTTTCCTGCGCCGCTCACCGTACCATTCATAGTGCCCCAGGTCGCCGACCGGAGATTAATATTGCCGTCGGCGGCTTGCACCTTGGCGGCATTGGCCAGGGCAATCGCTCCCTGCGCCGTCAGCGCCGCATTGCCGCCGTTGGTATTGATCGTGCCGCCGTTCAGGGATATATCCTTGCCGGCGTTGAAGGTTACATTCAGTTTACCGGCGGACGCGCCGACAGTTGCGCCGGCATTGACCGTAATCGTGCCGCCGACCGGATCATTGGCGTTGACAGTCAGCGTGTTCGTTCCGCTGCTGCTGGTAATATTCTTATTGACGGTGACGCCGCCGGTATTGGCGGTCAGTATGCTGCTGCCAGCTATCGTCAGGCCGCTGGCGCCGCCGGCCGCATCCACCGTAAAGCTACCGCCATTGGTAAAGGCCAGACTTTTCACATTACCGGCCAAAGCCGTGACCGCATTGGCGCCGCCTAAGGTAAAGGCGGCATTCGTGCCTTGCAGATTCAAGCCGCTGGCCGTGATCACGCCGGTGCCGCCGCTGTCGGCAGCAGCTTTCAGCGTGATCGTATTGCTTCCGGCAGCGAGCGCTCCGTTAACAGCAATATTGCCGTTCGTGCCTGTCGCCTGCAGCGTCACGTCATTACCGAAAGCCGCGCCGTTCACCGTGATGGTGCCGGTGCCGGCATCATGGCCGATGACTGTATTGCCAAAGCCCTGGAACACGGAGTTGTTATTCTGATTGAACAAGTTTCCCACTAAATTCAAACCGTTGCTGCCGGTCGTACCGACAAAAACATTCCGGCCTGCGGTCAGCGGCTTCACCGTTAACGTACCGCCGGCGGCGCCGGTCACCCGCGCCGCACCGTCAAACGTCATGGCATTGCCAATCAGCACGGTGTTTTTTGCCGTCATGTTGGCACTGCTGCCCAGCACAACCGCCATCCCGTTACCGCCGCTTTTGTCATTTTGACCGCTAACCGTCACCGTACCCGTGCCGGCATTCATGGTGCCGCCCAGCTTGACGCCGGCGCTGGAGCTGTCGGCGGCCGTATTATTGATCCAGCCGTTAATACTGATATTGCCGCCGCCGCTGTCCAAAGCGCCGGTGAGCGACACGCCGGCGGCATTAGCAGCAGCGGCGGTGCTTTGTCCATACATAGTAATCGTGCCGCCGCTTGTGGTAATGCTGCCTTGAATATCCACGCCGGGGGTAGCGCTATTTGCCTGATTGACGGCATAACCGGTTGTTCCGGCTCCGCCATGGAGCAGCACCGAGCCGCCATTGGTCGTGATGGCTTTGCCGCTGTTCAGTCTGATTGCGCCGCCGGCTGTGGCATCCGTATCGGCATTAAAATCCAGGTTTAACTGGCCGGCAGTAGATCCGATGTTCGCATTGACAATAATATCGTTGTGAGCCTGCAAGGTCAGTTTAGCGTTGCCGCCGCTGCTTTTCAAGATGTCGGAATTCACGGTAATATCACCGTTCTGACTGCCGGCGGAGCCCATCCCGGGAACCGTGCCCGTCTTAATCGTTACGTCGGTGCCGCCGTTTAAGGCGTTGTTAATCGTGCTCACATCAACGGTGGAATCATTGGCGCCCGGCACATAGCTGCCACTTCCCGCACTGCCGCCTGCACCGCTGGCAATCGTCAGATTATATGGATCCAGCAACCATTCACCGCTCTTGCCGTTTACCGCTGCGGCGTTCACGGTGCCATTGGCCTGCAGCACATGTCCCGAGGTTTCCACCTTGCCGCCGTCGCCGCCTTGGGCGCCGCCGCGAGCGCTGACGGTGCCGTCGAATTTCGTTGTACCATCCGACCAAATAGCTACCGTGCCGCCTTGACCACTATTCCTGGCATCAGCGTTAATGACCGCTTCCCGGGCAATAGTTACCTGATCAGCATGAGGCGCGTCGCCGCTGCCCTGCCAGTCGCCGCCGATACGGACTTTGCCGCCGGTGCTGCCCGATACGTCCACTTGACCGGTCACGACAATATCCTTGCCGAACACATTTACGGTGCCGCCCTGGCCTTGAGCCGCCGAGGCGTCCACCGTGCCGGCTGCCTGTACAGTACCGTTCACGGCGTTAAGCGTGACCGCTCCTGCCTGACCGTCTAAGCTCCGGGCACGAATGACACCGCTTTGATTGACTACCGACGAAGTCAGGTCCTGACCGGCACGAGCGGTCATCAATACCAGACCGCCGTCGGCTTCGATGAGTCCTTGATTATCGGCTACGGCTTTAAGCGCTCCTTCGCCAAGAGCAAGCTGCACCTTGCCGTCGCCATTAAAGTCCAACGTGGCCTGATTGCCGGCAGCGAGCACGACGCTGCCCTTTCTGGCCACAATCACGCCTTCGTTTTTCACTTCCGGTGCCAATAGAGCAACCAGGCCCTGATTCCCTGCAATGATGCTGCCCTGGTTGATGACACTGCCGGCCTGGCCTTGGCTGGCAAAGGCATAGCGTCCGGCCATGAAGTCGGCGTCGGTAATGCTCAAGGTGGTGGCTACCAGACCGCCTACATTGACTTGTGAACCGGGCGCAAAGTACACGCCGTTCTGGTTTACCAGAAAAACCCTTCCGTTCGAGGTTAATTGACCGAAAATGGCCGACGGATTGTTGCCGATTACGCGGTTGAGGATGGCTGAATTAGCACCCGGCTGGAGAAAACGGACCGCTTCATTGGCGGCAATGCCGAAGGACTGCCAGTTGATGGCCGCCTGGGCGGTTTGCTGCTGAATAGTCATAACCGAGCCGGCTTGATTGATGACGGCCGCGCCGGTGCTTACCTGCCCGTTGGCAGGCATGGCCTGGGCCGGCGGGAGAACTGCTCCATGTAACAGGAACGCCGCCACGGTCGCGGCCTGGGCACTCTTTTTCAGTATGCTTTTCAGACTGCCTTGCGTTTCCTGTCTGCGCTGGCGGGCCCGGCGCTGTTTACGTGAAATACGCATAAATGTATTGTGACCTCCTTTGTCAGCAATTCGGAATAACAGCGGCGAGGCATAAAAACCCCGCCCTGCGGCTGCCGCCCCTCTACAGGGAATAAAGACTAGAAAAACTTATATAGCTGGAACCAAAAGCGCCCCGATTTATCGGTATCGGACTGAGCCTCCTCCGAACCCAGCTTCCAGGCGTAATGCAAGCGAGCCGCCCAGTTGCTTTCCCGGCTCCAGTTGACGCCAACACCCATGCCGGATAAGGAGCGGCGGTTGTCGCCCACACCGGGCAGCGGATCTTTATTGAGCAGAACGGATCCGGCATCCACAAAGGTAATCAACTGCCATACATCTTTAGCGCCTTCCTTGTTCGGCAGATTCCAGCGCAGTTCGGCCGAACCAAGCCAGCCCTCATCGCCGGAAGCCTCGCCTACCGGATAGGCCCGTACGGCATAAGGACCGCCCAGGTACATCTTTTCCGAGGCGTCCAGATTCTTGTCCGCCCATTGATAAGAGTAGGTCAGATAAAGCGCTAACCGTTCCCGTACTTGCTGCAGGCGGGTGAGGTTAAGATTGTATTTGCCGAAAGAACCGGCCGTACGCAAGCCGGTATCATCAATGACCTGCTCAACAGGATCATGGAGCCTGAGATCGCCGCCGGTATAGGTGAGCGAGTAGGTATTGGCACCTCCCCCTTGCCAGGTGTCAAGGGTGTCGCCGTTGATGCCAGCTACCCAGTTATGAGAGTCTTTGCGAGTGTCGATCATGCCAAAGGCCTTGTCGTGCAGTCTTTTGGAATCAAAGCGCAGTTGCGCATACCAATTGGCATTGCGGGAACGCTGAAGGTTTTTCTGATAAGAAAAACTGAGTACATCGGCGGTCCCCGTTAAATCCCAGTCGCTATAGATGTCACCCAGCAGATAGCGGGACCGGGCATAGCTAATGCCGATGCGGCTGCCCTGATCCCATACAGGCGTCGTGTAAGACAGGCTGCCGGCCGACTGTCCCTCACCCGTATAGAGGCCGCTGAGGGTCAGAAGATCTCCTTCCCGTAAGGGATTGGCCTGGTTGACCAGTGCCGTGTATTCCATACGGCCCGTATAACGGTAGCCGCCATTATCGACGCCGACATAACCCCAGGTCTTTTTGCCTTCGGGCGTTACATTAACCGTCAGCGTGGTGGTGCCTGGCTGCGAGCCGGCCTGCAGCGAGGTTTTGGCCTCTGCTCCCGCCAGGTCGCCGATCAGCCAGACGGCTCTTTCCAGTGACTTTTTTTCTACCACGGCCCCGGCTGTTACGCCGCCCAATTCACGGCGGATAGCATCCTCGCGAATTTCCGTCTTGTTGTTAATAATAACTTGATCATAATGCCCTGGCTCAATGACAATTTTGATGTCACCGCCAACAAAATCCTGGGCCGGAATATAGGCAAAAGCGACAAAGTATCCCTTGGACCGGAGGTAGCGGGTAACGATATCCGCTTGCCGCTCCAAATCACTGAACGTAGCCGGTTTACCCACACTGTCCTTGAGCAGAGCCGCCAGTTCAGTCTCGGGCACCAAGCTCTGCCCGCTAAAAAAATATTGGTTAATCACGATAACCGGCTGACTGTCCCCTGCTCGCGGCGCGGCGTAACCGGCTGTCATAAACCAACCTGTGGAGATTAATCCGCAAGTTATCAACGCTGCCAACCGTTTGGTCCTTCTTCCACATTTGCGATAGCAAAAAAACATAGTATTATTCCCTTTCTCCCCTCAAAATCTGACCTTCTATATTTTCACATTGTTTATCAGATTTACCAGCAGTATTAGTGTCCAAATTTGTTCGGCTCTTTTCGCTTGCTCCTTTTTGTCAGCATCGACTAAAGCTTTCACGACTTGAACCAGTTTCTCGGAGGCCCCCATAGCGGCTTTATAGGGTTTGCCCGCCTCTTGCATATATAAGCCAACTAAAAATGGGCCATCTTGCCGCAAAAGCCTTTATAGTCTCTCTCCCGAATTACTGCACGCACCTGCCGATAATGCCGGTATTCTTGCTTATACATAGCTTCATCCGCTATACTCAATAGGGTGTCAATATCAGTCTCTATCCAGCTTTCTATCGCGATCAAACCGGCGCTCACTCTCATGATGAAGTTTAGCGATAAGGATGCCTCTTTCAATTGTTGTTGAAGCTGCCGAATTGTTTGCTGGGCATACTGACGCGAGCATTGAGTGAAAATGACGGCAAACTCATCTCCTCCGATTCGTTCGGCAATTTCGGTTGGACGCAGTACCCTGCGCAACAAAGAGCTGAACGTGCTGATATATCGGTCACCTTCGCGATGACCATACACATCATTAACTTTTTTCAAACCGTCCAAGCCCATAAGCCCCAGAAAAACCTCGTTTTCCTCTTCCTTCGTCTTCAGCAAGGTTGCTTCCAAGCGCTCCCGGAAGGCCCGCCGGTTCTTTATATTAAAGCTTAAACCGGCCTACGGCTCGGGTTAATTCTGCAGCCATTTTAGCAAGGGTTTGACTGGAGGCAGCAATTTCTTCCATAGTTGCCGATTGTTCCTCTGTCACAGCCGACACCGTCTGAGCCTTACTGGCAGCTCCTTTGCTGATCGTGTCAATATCCTTCACAGACTGGATAATTTGCTGGCTGCCACCGGTCATTTGCTGTATAGAGGCAGAAATTTCCCTGGTCTGTTCCGATACGGTATCGATAGATTGGAAAATAGCCTGAAAAGCACGTCCGGACTCTACAACCACTTCCGCGCCATTGCGGACCTCTCTGGTGCCTCCTTCCATGGCCAGTACCGCGTCAGCCGTATTGTGCTGTATTTCAGCAATTAAAGTACTAATTTGCTTCGCAGCTTCCTGTGATTGTTCGGCTAGTTTGCGGACTTCTTCCGCCACTACGGCAAAACCCCGTCCCTGTTCTCCGGCACGGGCTGCTTCAATGGCAGCATTAAGTGCCAGCAGATTGGTCTGGCCGGCCAATCCGGAAATGGTATCGACAATCTGGCCGATCTCCTGGGAAGCAGCTCCCAGCTTGACCACCACCTGCGAAGAATGCGCCACAGCCTTTTCGATATTTCCCATTTGTCTAATGACGTTTTCCACCGTCTTGTTGCCTTCTTGCGCCGTTTCAGCCGACTGCGACGAAGTACCGGCCACCTGGTTGGCATGAGCGGCAATTTGGTCAATGCTGTCCGACATTTGTTCAACAACCGCCGTTGCGCCATCGACAGCCCGCAATTGTTTTTCCGCTCCATCCGCTACTTCTCCGATCACTGCCGCCACCTGAGCAGCTGTCTGAGCCGACAGATCGGCATTGGCATTCAATGTCTGGCTGGCAGCGGCAAGCTGCAGAGCTACTTGCTGGATTTGGGAAATTAAGTTGCAAAGCTGTTGTAGCGTATTGCCAATAGCCCCCTCCAGGCGTCCGACCTCACCCCGTTTGTCCCGGGCGAAGGAAATACTCAAATCACCCTGCGCTACCTGCTCCATTTTCTCCAGCAATTGATAAATAGGGTTTACTAATTGGCGTTTCATAACCAAAAGAATTAAAAAAACCGCAAGCACCAAGACACCCGCACTTAATACGCAGGTTATCAGCATGTTTTTCTGCAGTTGCGCCAATGTATTCTGCCTGTCTAATACCACTTTGATCAAGGCTTTGACCTGACCGGAGTAATCCCGGACCGGAACCGCTACATAAGCCTTCTCACCGTTATTACTATAGCCGTAGCTCATCGCACCGCTGGCCGCAACCTGCCGGGCAGTATCGATCGGCAGCGCCAGCAGGTCTTCATCCGCAGTCGCTGCCAACAGCTTGTCCGTTCCGTCTGGGTTCAACTCATAGCAATAATACTCACCGGGGAATTTGGCCTTTAATTGTTTTTCCAAAAAGACTTTATCAAAATTCATGCCTGTTTCCACCGTACCGACAGGGGCATTATTGAAATAAACTGGCATAACAGCGCGAAAACCCCAGCCGGTAACGCCGGCTTCAATGCCGACAACAGGCTTAAGGGATTTGTTAGCCTCGACTACCGTTTTTCTAAAGCCCGATAAGTCATCACCAAACTTACCCGGCGCATTAATTCGTAAAAAAGAAGTCGCCGGCGCCAGATGGAACTGCATTTGTTCTACGCCCTGCTCCTTAAGCTGCTTATACACCGGGCCAACCAGCCGGAATAAACCTTCCCGGTCCCGCTCGCTAAGCAGGCGTGCCACTTCCGGATTATAGGCAAGGGAAGCGGCGACCGCAGCGGAACGATTCAAATATTCTTCAATACTGGTTTGGACAATCATGTCTATTTTTTTAAATTCCTGTGCTTCATCCTCTAGAATGAGATTCCGTTGATTGCGGTAGCTTAATCCGCCGACAAGCAACAAGCTTATGACAATAACAGCCGTTATAACAATAGTGAGTTGTGACTTTAACATTTTCATAAAAATCCCCCTGACTTTTTGGTATCAACTGTCATTTTCAATCATCGGAAATCGCTTTGCAATGTCCTTAAGGTTGCTGCTGCCCTCCTCTCATCGGAGCTGGTTCCGCCACCTTGGGTTCTGTCCACTTTTTTGCAGTAAGCCGGCCAGGTTTACTGATCGAAAACAAAAAAAACAGGCTACGATTGATATTTCAATCGCAGCCTGGCAGTCATCGGTAGCTAACCCTTTAGACCCATGGCTTTGCGTCCTCACCTTTCGGCTGAGTTTGCCCATTCCATTTATTTTCCTTTTCGACAAATTACAGGAAAATCCTCTTGCTATTCTACAAAACTCACTCATATTTTGACTTTTTCGTCAGCAAGCTCACTGTAGCTATGTCTCACTCAATGGACCACTTCCTGCAGCATGCCGTTCCTGATCCGGCCCACTATATCCAAATCATCAACCTGATAAGTTATATATTCCTATCCGATCTTACTATGCGCGACATTTAGCCTATACCCTAACCCGGAAAACCACTCGGCCGCTGAACTGAAGTTTATATCAAGACAGCCTGATACCCGTCAACGGATACCAGGCTGTCTTCTTTGGCTTAGACAACATTCAGATCACATTATATTTTTTCAGTGCCTTATAAATTCCGTCCTTATCCACATCGTCGGTTACCGCAAAGGCAGCCGCCTTCAGTTCTTCGGTGGCATTTCCCATGGCAATGCCATAGTTCACCTGGCGCATCATCTCCAGGTCATTGCGGGCATCGCCAAAAGCGAAGGTATTGGCAAAATCAATACCCAGTTTTTCGTGCAAAAAGCGGACACCCTTGCCTTTGGTATGGCCGGGCAAGTGGATATCCATGCGAATATTTTCCGAGGTGTACATATCTACCAGCCAGTCTTTTGGCAAACAATCCCGGCAGGTAAGCATCTGTTGTTCGGCGGCAAACATAGCGGTGACCATCCCGGAGTGAATCTCTTCCGGCTGCCAGGAAAATATCCAGGGCTCATCGCCTGATAAGTCGGCACCGAACAATTCCCTATGGCGCTGTAGCACCGGATGATCCGCCGGGCTCGACCAGATACCCAGGCTGCCGGTGAAATTAAACGGCACATCATATTCCTGGAAAAGTCGCAGTAAAAAAGTAAGGTTTTCAGGTTTAAAATAATTGTCATACAGGACTTCCTGGTGAAAAGTAATATAGTTACCATTGCAGCCGATGAATCCGTCAAAATTAAGTTTTTCCAATACCGCTGGCAGCTTGCCCCGGGCCGAAGCCACCACGGCATAATGGCCTTTTTCCTGCAGCAGGCGAACCGCTTCACAGGTGCTGGGCAAAGGCTCATACATACCGCCTGGCAAATGCAGCATGGTCCCGTCAACATCAAAAAACACAATCTTTTTCCCCATAAGCCATTCCTCGTTTTCTTCGTTCTTCGCTATAACATGTTACATTCCTACTCTTCTATATTTATCTCACACAATAAAAATTCCTGCCGTTACCCCTCCGGTACAATTGGACCGCCGAAAGTAACCAAGCCTGGCAAGTTATCCTAAGACATTCTCACCGGGCTTATCCGCTACAGAGTATACTTTAAGATTCCCACTGCCCCTGCAAGCTCTCGCCAGTTTGCACAGTTCCTCCGCCACTACGCTAAAGCCTCTCCCCCTACTCACCGGCGAGGCCAACCTTCATTGGTTCTTACCTCATCGCCGCCCAAATCAAAAGCACCCTGCAAATTACCCGAAACGCAAAGGCAGGCAACCGGTATCTTAATACCCCAGTTCCCTGCCCACAATCACCACTTTGATACGGTCTTTGATAAATTGCCGTTTAATCACGGCAAAGCTGTTACATATCCGTTCCTCACTTTTGCAATCCACACAATATCCCAGCGTAGCGCAGGGCGTCTTCTTGTTTAACCGCTTCGCATCCAAAGGGGCTGCGTAATGTCTTGTCCGTTTTTCCGCTTCCTCCAGATTTCTTACCAGCTTGTTAATTCCAGCCACAATAATAACCTGCTCCGGACCATAGATCATAGCGGCTACTCTACTGCCATTGCCATCAATATTGTATAATTCGCCCTCCTCAGTTAAGGCGTTCGTACTAGCTAGAAATGTATCAGCGCCAAAGCTTTGCCGGTATAGCGCTTTTTTCTCTTCCCGGGTAATTCCCTGCCGGTACTTGTCCAGAAAGTTGTAGCGGCCATTACGCAAAAGATCCAGTATGCCTGTTTCCCCAAGCGTTACCGAGTCTCCCACTGCCACCGTCGAATGCTCGGGGATCAACTGCTTTATCTTTTCTTTTAACGCCAGTTCATCAGCAACATAAAAAGAACCAATATTATGCTTTTCCAAATTAGCCATCGTACGTTCAATCTGCTTGTTTCTATACCATGTTATATGATTGTCCATTCTTCCAATCACGTCCAGTTACATATTTTATCTTTAGTTTCTTAGCAAGTAAACTTGCAGCCAGAAAAAAGCAGAGCCCTATCGCGACTGCCCACGCAGAAACCAATCCAGCGTGGCCGCCCGCTGCTCGGCAGGAACTTTCGTCTGTACCTCGGCATGCAGCCAGGCCAATGTTTTAGCTCTTAGATACTGCCTCATCTCTTCTTCCGCTTCCAGCATGACCACTTTAATTAAACAGGGACACTTTTTGTGTGAGTCCGGCAGGTTTTCTTTGTCCAGCAATATCTCTTTTTGCCTGATCTCCACACAGCGGAAGAAGTGAGAAGCCCCCTCGATGGCCTCCACAACATCCCAAAAGGTGATGGTCTCCGGCGTACGGGCCAACTTATACCCGCCTTTAACGCCGGGAATCGATTTGACAATACCCGCTTTCGTAAGCTTTGTATATACCTTGGAAAGATAGGTCTCAGAAATGCCCTGGTACGCCGCTAAGTCCTTGATCCCCACTGATTTGCCGGCCGGAAAATCCACCATATATAACAGACAATGTAACGCGTACTCTACACCCACGGAAAATTGCAATGAATTCACCTTCTCATACTGTTTACTTTTCACATAGTACTTCCATATTTCCGATTAGTCAATACAAACTCCTTCACATTATAGTCAAATATTATCTACAATCCCTTTCTTTTACGCAAGAGCGGTTGACACAAGGAAATACTCTTTATATAATAATTACAGATAATATATATCTGCGATTATAATTATCTGTAATTTTATATTTTATAAACATATAGGAGGAAAAATATGCTAAGCGAAAAATTTTTCGAAGTATTAACCCATGAAGGAGTCGTTTCCATCGTGACCTGGAATACGGAAGAAGTCCATGTGGTAAATACCTGGAATTCCTACCTGGTTATCACGCCTGACCAACGAATCTTAATTCCGGCGTATGCCATGCACCGGACCGAAAAAAACCTTACTCTCCACAATAAAGTGAAACTGACTTTAGGCAGCAGGGAAGTTATGGGCTATAAAGACTACCAGGGTACAGGCTTTCTCGTCGAAGGAACAGGAAAATTTCTTGCATCCGGCCCTGAATTTGATATGATGAAGGAAAAGTTCTCCTTCTTAACCAGAGTATTGGAAATCACCGTTGCCAAAGCCAAGCAAATGCTCTAATAACTAACCGTTCCGGTTAGCTCCGTAAAAAAAAATTATTTCTCTCTTGCTTATCTTTTTTTGTAAATTTCACTTATGGTAACTTAACGTATATATCCAAAATCCTATTGAAAAATGTGCAATGGCCCCACCCTTGTCAGAAACAAGAGCGGGGCCATTTCCCACTGTTTTCGTGGCGTGGTCAAAGATCCTTTCTTTTGGCGTTACCTTAAGAATAAATATTTTAAAAGTTAAGCAGACTGCAATAAAATCACACTGTTAGCGTTATTATAAGTAGAACCTTATTTAATCTACCGAGGAGAGTGTATGATGAATCTTGATACGAAAGTAGTGGAAGCTTTTCAATTAATGTGGGAAAATTTCCCCGAACCGGTTACCCTGGTACACAAAAGCCGTGAAGTCATTGCCGTGAATGCGGCCTGTGCGGCGATTGGCCGTATGCCCGGCATGCGGTGTATTGAGCAAGGCGCGCCGGAAGCCCACAGAGGCTGTCTGGCCAATCAAGCCTTGCAAACCCAAAAAGCCACTTACAAAACCATTACTCGCGGCGACAAAAATATCATTTCCTATTGGCTTCCCATTAACGGCTACCCCGATTATTTCATCCATTTTGGTGTGGGCGTTACTATTGACTATCAATAAGCCAATAGAACTTTATCCAATTTCATTGACTGGATTTCTTTTCTCGAAGTAATTTCGAATATGTCTTTTATTAAATACTTGCAAACTATAAACCAGTAGGTGGTTATTCATTTATGCCGAAAACTATCATCTATTACTTTTCAGCCACCGGCAACTCCAAGCACGTGGCTAATGTTCTGGCGTCCAACATTGAAGATTGCCGTTTATGTCCCATTCCGCACACGGCGCAAGAAGAAAGTATTTATATTGATGCCGACATGGTAGGCCTGGTCATTCCCACCCATTACTTTGGCGTGCCGCCGCTGGTTGCCGCCTTTATCCGTAAATTAAAATTTGCTCCAAGCGTAAATTATGTATTTGCGATCATAACCAGTGGCAGCAGCCAATACCTGAACAGTTCACTGAAGCAGCTCAAAAAGCTTTTCTTTGTCCAAGGACAAGAACTGCATGCCGGCTATCATGTACAGATGATATCCAGCTATATCCCGCTTTCCGACATTCCGGCACCGGAAAAGCTGCAGCAAACGTTAGCGGCAGCCGACAAAAAAATAGAACGAATGATTCATTCGATCTTAATCCGCAAGTATCACTATGATTCGGAAGGAATGTATACCCCTCTCCAGGGAATCAACCGGTATTGGCAGAAACATTTACTCCCTAGTACTTATACAAAATTCAGTTGCAGAGAATCCTGTACCGGTTGCGCTACTTGTGCCAAGGTATGCCCCGTCAAGAATATAACGATGGCAGGGCAACGGCCGCAATGGCGGAAGGATTGCCAGGAATGCCTGGCCTGTCTGCATCTATGCCCGTCCGAAAGCATCGAGTTTGGCAAACGGACGGCGGCCCGGCAACGTTACCGCCACCCCCAGGTCACCGTTAAGGAACTGCTTATCGACAGACTGCCATGATTAGCCTTACTCAGCTATATGCGTACGAACCTTGTAGAGGAATGTTTATTTTGCAAAAAAACGAACAAGATCTCATCATCCTGTTTAAGCAAGAAAAAGAAAACTTACTTCGTTTTGTTCGCTCCAAGATCACAGGTATTTCCGATATGGATGCGGAAGATATCGTAGCCGATACTTTATTTAACATATATAACCGGTTGAGCGCTGATCACCCCATTGAAAATCTGCTGCCCTATCTCTATCAATCGGTTAAAAATAAAATATTCGATTGGTTTCGCCGTCCCCAACCGGCAGTCTCCCTGGATGCCGCCGAGGTGGATGCCCAACTGCAAAGAAATGAACTGCTGGATAACCGGGCAGCTATTGAATATATCGTAGAACAAAAAGAACTTGCTTTACTATTAAAAACCGCCTTAGTAAGCTTAGAGCCCAAACAGCGTGCCATATGGGTTGCCACGGAAATTGACGGCTACAGCTTCAAGGAATTATCGGTAAAATGGCAAGAACCGATCGGCACGCTGCTGGCAAGAAAAAGCCGGGCAACCGCTAAACTAAGAAAACTGCTGCAAGAGTATAAACAAAATTTGGACAGAGGTGAATAGAGGTCATGAACGTTCACTGTAATTTTTGTATAACCAAAACACGCCACGTATTGGTGCAAATTTTATATGGCCTGCTGTTAGCATTACTCCTGGGGCTTGCCTTCGGTTTTTTTGTGCAAGCACTATGGAATGCACTATTGCCTGATTTATGGGGCTGGAAGGCGATTACTTACTGGCAGAGTGTCGGGTTGGTAATACTATCCCGTCTGATTTTCGGCAGTCACGGCTATCATAAATCACCGCTGCAGCCCGCTGCAGCCTGTAAAGTCAACTTTGCCAAAAAGGAAGTCGATTCCAGCGATCATCAGGATCTGTACTATGAGACCTGGTGGCAGGAAGAAGGAAAATACTCGTTGGAACGCTTCATGAGCCGCCTGCAGGATAAGGAAAAATAGACGGAAACACCTTGTATGTATTAGACCTTAAGCGAATCTGGATTCAGAAAGGTAGTTGGTATTAATGAGTCTTTATCGAAGCCTTATTAGCAGAGGCTGCGTTATAGGCCAAAGGAAGGCCGTTATAAAAGTTACGTCCGCCTGCCTATTCATCGGAATACCAGCACAGCTCCTATTTTATCCTTCTGCAAAAATCGCCATATCCGATACCATCAAATCCATAAGCTGTTCCACCGTACTTTGGGCAAGTGTTGATTCAAAAAAGTTTGTCGATAAAGTCAGCGTATCATTATATGTGCTGGCAATCATCATAAATCCAGGAGAATAGCATCCGCTGCCAATCATATAGTAATCTTCAACCGCAACGGAACCTAAGTGGATTCTTTCCTTAGCCAAAACGCCTACATTGGATAACCATGGATTACAATATTCTAATTTAACCTTTTCTGCAATAAATTGCTCAAATTGACTTTCTGCCTTTTTAAAGCTGACTTGTCCAAGCGTTTGGAAATATAAAGCCATATCTATACCAGGGCAATCATTCTTTACTTTTTTTGTTTCGCTTAAAACTCCTGCCAAAGTGGCATGGAAACTTTCTGTTAACTTTTGATGAATTCGAATGGGATTCATTCCTGAAAGATTGTAAATAGAGTTTGTTCTTTTTTCAGGCAAATACGTCCGTAAATCGGAAGTAAAGCATAAAGAGATAAGTTCATTGTCTATTTTTGCTATCTTGGAAAGAGAACGGCTTAAAGCAGCTAAGCAAACATCATTTATCGTTGCCTCGTTGTTGCGTGCATATTGTTTTAACCTGCGAAACTGAAGTGGACTAATTTGCCGGGACACTACGGTTTGATTTATGCTTTCCCCTAAAGTGCAAGGAATGGCAACCGTATCTCCAGGGTCTGTGGGTGCTTCTTTTCTATTCATCATCGTATTGATTTTAGCTATAACTTTAGGCAACTGAAAAATTTCATCTTGTCCACGATTATAAGAGACTGGAGGTTGGACTGTATATTGGCTGCCTTTAAATAAATGATCATAAATAGAAATCAAGAGTTCCATATATTCCTTAAGGCCACCCGCATCACAGCAGGCATGATTAACCATTACGCATATGGTGTCCGTCTCAGCTCTAAATACCCTAGCCTTTATCTGACAATCCTTTTCAAAGTCTACCATTTGTGCAATAAAACTCCGAAGCTCTTCCTCGACTTCCAAAGTTTCAACAACAGAGCACAATTGAACTTGACTAAGATCATCTCGCCACTCCCAATAAGCGGTTTCATCTTCTTCAATCAATCGGCAACCTAAAATAGGCTCCAGCTCTAACGATATGCGCAACACTTGTTCGAATAGTCTCTCGTCAATGCGTCCTGTAAGCCTTAATACACAACTTAACTGGCTATTGGCGGAGTACTTTCCTACCAGGTAATTAAAAATATCCTGTGGAACAGCAGGATACCGCTTACCATGTTCCATTGTACGTCCCCCTTTATAAAAAATTTATACCGCAATAAGTTTTGTTTATAGCCAATCTCCGGTTTCCATATATTTGATATTTATTATATCATACTTTTACCTAAGCCACTGTCCCGTATGGAAAATTACACATAATTCAAAATTCTTCTACAATAATATAAGCAAAAAATCACCTTCTTGTTGGAGGAAGCCGGCTACGGTCAATGGATGCAAATTCTTCAATCACCGGCCTCAATTCTGTTTCAATAGAGGCAAAGAAGGTGTCCTGGCCACCGGTTGCCAAGTCTTCCCGGCCTATTCATCAAAAGCCCTTCCACCAGCTATCCTCTTCTTCTCTTTGGAAATCATCCACATAATATACACTCGTACTACCGCATTTAGGGCAACATTCCATATATCCGCCATCACCGATCGGCTTCAATATGGCCCCTTCTGTATTAAACACTTTTCCGCATTTTGTGCACTTTACAACTGCCATGTTTGTTTCCCCTTCCAGCATAAGTATGCTGCCAGGCCGGCAGCAATATCATAGAAATTAAGTACTTCTAAAGTTAGCTCACTATTCCGGAGTTTTTTCTTCCGAATTGCATTCTTGTCACTTCCATAAATCTTTTTCAAGGGGTGCAATAACCGAATGGGCAACTCCCTCCCGTGGCCGTGCCATCCAATTGGCAACCGTATCGCGCCACTTTAGATAATGGTCCGTTTTCTTATGCGCTGCTGCCGATTCTTCTGTTAAATAGGCTTCATACAAAAAAAATCTTGTTTCATCCGCATTGCATTGAAGTACATCAAAACGCAGGTTGCCTTCCTCTTTAATAGAGTTTTTGTGATTTTCCAATGTAGCTTCGATAAATTCAGCGATGAATTCTTTCTTTACATAAACAGTAACACAAGTAACAATCATATAGATCCCTCTCTTATTCAAATTTATTGATGTAAGCCTTCTATGGACGGTTTTTCCTATTTTGAAAACCACTTTTCACCTTTGAGAAATTATTTGAATTTCTCAAAGAAACATGTCCCTGTCTCCCCATATAAAGGGGATGGTACTGTTGAGTCCGATCATTTCTCGCTTAGATAATCTCTTGCCAAAATTGTATAGCGATATTATACTTCCTGCCTTCCGGTGACTCGAACAGACTTCCCTATAATTTCTCAGCGAGACAGCGCCGCCCGCTTCTTATTGATGTCAAGCTATAACTATGCTTAATCATCTGCGCCAATTCTTCCTTAGACACATCGCCATTAACTCTCACGGTATTCCAATGACTTTTATTCATGTGAAAGCCAGGAAAAACATCTTTCTTCAGTTCCCTTATCTCTTCTATGTACTGAGGCTCGCATTTTACATTAATATATAATTGACTCTCACGCTCAAAAATTAAAGCAAAAATCTTTTTATTTTCTTTATGTCTTATGGTAGTCCATAAGATGTCAGACTGCCTTTTATTGAAAGGATAGTCTTCATAAACGTCATTGAATTTCAAACACAAAAAAATAAGCTGCTTACGCGTCATATATCTTTGCCCCTTTAAAAGCTCTAATGGCTATAAGCATAGCAATGAGATAAGAAATATGAATTGGCCTAACTTTAGACGAACTTTTCATTCCTGCTTATCTCAAGTATATTCTAACTCGCATTATACTTTAAATCAACAGTACCGTCCCCCATAGCCTTTCTGACGGCTGACCTCGTTTTATTCCTATAATATCTTGAATATTACTGCAACAGCACTCCCCAGAGGGATAGAAAAATGATTACAACAAATGCTATTAAGACTATCCTTTAGGAGGCTAAATAAAATGCCAAAAGAACAAACAATCATTTCCACCTTCCCTTCCATGACTAAAGCAGAAGCGGCAAAAACAGCTTTGGCAAATGCCGGACTAACCGACAGTTCCATCAAACGCTCCAGCCGGTATGGCGTATCTACCGACGACGAGATGGACAGCGCCATATCCAGTGCCGAAACATTAACGGGCCTCACCTTGTTTTCGGCCAACACTTCAAAAGAATCCAAAACAGTTGAACGCGTGCTCATGGGCGCCGACCCCTCTGTAAGCGGCTTTAGCATGAGCGGAAACCCATTAGCCGGAGGGCATGCCTTTACTCTTGTTGTTTTTGTCCCGCCTAATCGTGTGGAAGAGGCGGTAACTATCATCAAACAAAATGGCGGCGAAGTATAGCCGCCATTTCGATAGTTAAATTGGGATACGCGAAAACATCCTCAGTTCTCTTTTTCACTTCACGTGTACCGTTATTCATTGTGATAACCGCTTTGCCTGTGTCCTGCTGAATTTCTTGAATTAGTTCAACAATTTCTTTATCGCGTTTCTTTTCTCACTGCCTTAATTAACAGCATCATCGGACGACGCATTTCATCCGCCATGCCCGGAAGGTTCATCATGTCGACGCTTGGCATCGCGTCTTCCACTACTTCCAGCCGAAATCCGGTACTTATGAGTCCCATTAAAATTTGCGTCAGTGTGTGATGCTGTTTCGTGACATCCTGTCCAAGAAAATGCGTAATACGCTCTCCGGGATAGAAGTAGTTGTCCACAGGCCAATATTGCGGTTTTCCGTCCGAATCATAAATCCAATCCTGATTCACACCTGCCGTAAAAATAGGATGTTCCATGTTGAGAAGAAAAACGCCATTTTTCTTTAGCGTCAGGTATACCTTTCTAAAAATTGCGCCAATGTCTGCAATATAGTGAAGCACCAGATTAGAAGTCACACAGTCATGGGAATTGGCCGGATAGTCATAGTCCTCCACGCCACAAACCCGGTAGGTGATTTTAGGGTCGTTGTTTTTTTCTTTTGCTGCATTGATCATTTTTTCACTCAGGTCGATACCCAGCACCCGCTTTGCACCACATTCAGCAGCGTATTTGCAGTGCCAGCCGTAACCACACCCCAGATCCAGTACGCTTTTGCCGCTTAAATCCGGAAACAAAGCTCTGAACTGGCGCCATTCTCCTGCACTGGATAAGCCTTGCTGACTTCGTAACATTTTCGCATATTGATCAAAAAATTGTTTATCATCATATGTGTTTTTCATAGATTCACCTTTTTTCCGTCAGTCATATAAATGAAAATTTGAAAGCCGAAGATTAAGTTTTTTCTCATGAATCAATGTTTAAGCCTGTCTATCATAAAAATTAGTTCCACTGTTAAAACATTTTTATACAGTCTGACGTCCCCGGCTCCTCCCCAGGCAACCTCTATTATTATGGTTGCAGCAATTGTTGTTTCCCCTTTGCTATTTCCACACTTCTTTTAATTAACAAAATGGCTAATGTAGTTATAGCCATGCACAGAGCCACACTAAAATATGAATAGTAAACACCTATTACATCGTTTGCTATACCCATTACCATATTTACAACCATCGCGATGAGTGTTCCGCACATTAAAATTAACCCTGTTGCATAGGATGCTGCGTCTTTAAAAACCTCATGGGCAGTCGTGATTATAGTCGGGTATATAATAGAATAAAACAATCCGGCCAGCGCGAATATCATTAGCCCTGCCTCCCCCAGTACAATACCCACCGTAGATAACAAGAACGCAAAGCCGCCATAGATTAGCATACTTCGAAAGGTGCCTAACCGATCGACAATAAATCCGCCAAATAACCTTCCTACTGTTTCAAATCCAAAGAACAGCGCCGCGTAAAGGGCCCTTTTATCGGCATCCAACTTAAATTCCTCGCCCATATAATTAACAAACCAGTTGCCAATACCATATTCCGAACCTAAATAAAATCCTAACGCAACTATATAAAGATAAAGCATTTTGTTTTTAAACAAATCGGCCTTTTTATAAGTCACCATTTTACTTTTGGGCGTATAGGGTATTTTAATTAGCAGCAAATATACGAATAATATCACACAACAGATCAGCATAAAAACATAAAACTTGGGCCAAAGTATACCCTTAGCCAACAGATTACCTACCGTTTTTTGTATCGTCGTATTACTAACTCCATAGGAAAAATTCACGAAATTCATCAGAACAGCTGTGGATGTAACCGTAAGGATTGGCCCTAATGTGTTAACGCCCACATTGAACATCGCCATGCCAATATTTAAACCAAATAAACCAATAACTAACATTGCATAGGTTTTAAATGAAATTAAGAGTACCAAGGAAACAATTCCTGTAATGAAACCAAGGGATATGACCTTTTTGTACCCCAGTTTTTCTATAAGAATGCCGCCAACATATTGAAAAATTGCATAGGCCAGCAGGCTGGCTGTTAGAATATAGCCAATCTGCGTATTATTTACGCCAAAATCATCTTTAAAAAACGGTACAAATATGCCTTTAAAGTTATCACTCATAGCAACTATGACATACATCAAAACTAATAAAACTATAATTGGTACATTGCTAAATCTTCCGGCCTGAAGCTTTTCATTTTTATTCATTTCATTTTCTCCTGCAATTATTGCTCTCGAGACTTTAAAGGGCGATTTATAATTATTTTACCACTAGCCTTTTGGTGTAAGAAATCCTGCTATTTTACTACTTATTCCATAAATAAAAAGAGAACTCCTTCCCAGTTTTTGTTAACTGCGAAGGAACTCTCCTTTTCTCTATACCTAACATTCTTCCTTTAATGCCAAATGTATAAAATCCTCGCTGTTTTATTCAGTTTTATATATAGTGTATAAAAGTATCCAGTACTTCTTTATTGTTGCTGTGACTGGACCCATCGAAGGACAAGTCAAGTACAGGATGGCTTAGCTCTTTCGCAGCTCTGCTCCTCAGCATTTTTTGTATGGTAGCCGTGTTTTCATACATGGAACTCACCATTAAAATACCATGGATCGCTTCAGGGCAGCGAAATAGCTTAGCAAATCTATATCGCCCACCACCACCGGCATACAGGTCTAATTTTTTATCAGCCTGCTTCACTAGTCCATCAAAATCCTTATCAAAGGGATTATACTCCGCTAAGGCATTGCCAATTTCCTTTAGAAGCGCTTTTATTTCCTCTAGGTTTATTTTATATTGTGTGTCACTCTTAGGCGCTTTACGGAAATGATCATGCCAGGTAAACAGGAGTTGTTCCGCTAAAGGCTGATACCATAGCCTATGCTTGGTTTCCAACGCTTCTAATTGGAAACTATTTAAATAGCCATTAAATATGACACTTCCTTCGCCAAGTACGTAAAGCTGCTTATCATGCTGCTTCTCCTTGAGCCCACTGTAAATCTCCCTGGCTAAGGCAACAAGATTTTGTTCGCTTAGTCCGCCAGTTTTCATCAGGTCAAGTCCTTTTAGCAGCATTTTGTCCCGATCTTCTTTAGCGGCGATCATCACCAGATCGGCCAGGATTACCCCCAAGGCAAAAGTAAAACCATACTCCTTACTTTGCAATAGATCTTCGATAAAGGGAGAAATCACTTCTGCCTGATAGCCTGCGGCTTTTAATTTTTCACTCATTATTTTTCCGTATTGACCATATACCTCGCTGCCTTCACTTTGCGGCAGCCAGAGTTTTGCACTCTTTTCTCCCGTATTTTGCAAGTGATAAAAGACATCGCCTAACAAAGAAAATAGCGATACATATTCTTTAGACTTAGTAAACTGTTTGCCGACTTCTAATGATTTTTGGGTAGACGCCGGTAAAACTTCTGTGGCAATTCCCTTACTTGCAAACCATTCGCCTAGGACCTGACTATAAGGATACAGATTCGGCAGGACCAGTTTGTCCGCTTCGTTTCTGCCAGAGTTCGCTTTCTTCGCTGCGCCTTCTGGGGCTGCTGTTTTTCCGTCATAATTATCCAAACTATTAATGAACGCTTCCAAGCGGGTAATTACACCAACACTGGAGGAATGTTCATCTACCTCAATATGCAAATACGGTTTGCCCTGCATTTCGGCGGTAAAATAATGGCTTAATACGGTATCCGGGCCGCAACCATGGTTGGTAATATAAATGGGATACAGATTAGGCATATCCCTTACGAGCTTTGCCCCCGCCAAAATATGTTGTCCAAAGGGCCAATACATATTGGGATAATCCGCCGATACGTCATAATCATAGGCGGAAATATTCGCGAGGGTTAGCACTTTATAGCCCATCTTGATTAGTTGCTGGGGAATCTTCATATTGAGTATCGGGTCCGCCGCATTATAGGTTCGCGTTATGATGATAAATGCTTTTTCTTCCTTTTGCAAACTCTCTGCTACCCTTTGATTTAACGCTTCCACATCACGGCTGTATTCTTTCATCCTCGCCATGCCTTTCATAATGGCAAAGGCCATCTGGGCCTTGTTTTTCCCCAGTTCTCTTCCCATAGCTAACAAGGTCTTCATCATATACACTTTACCAAATTTAAAAGAAAGCGCCGGCGCTAATAATTTTACGCCTCTCTCGGCTAGGTTCATTACATGAGAAATCAACTTCGAGGTACTTTGCATGTATACGCAGGCATAGTCCTCACGGCTTTTAGAAACATCATGTTTCATCGTATACAAACTGGGCAGAAAGATATAATCCACCCCTTGCTTCAATAAGGAAGCAACGTGACCATTAATGAGTTTTATGGGATAACAAGTTTCATCCAGTGAATACTCCTGACTCAAAGCCACGATGTCCTCATCCGTTGCCTTCGACAGGATTACATTAAACCCTAATGTCTTGAATACTTCATGAAACAGGGGAAACAATTTGTGCAAAAACAATACGCGAGGAATGCCGATGGTCAGTTTCGTCTTATCGATAGCACCGGTATAATTTTTTAAAAACAAGCTTTCCATTTCCTGCAAAATGTTGCAGGGAGCGGATGAATCGCTATGTTTATCTCTGCTCACAGTCTGGGTATCCTGCATCATTTTTTCTTGCAGCAAAAGGGCCGCTCCTAAAGCCCCTGTGACACTAAAAAATGGAGGTATAAGGACATCTTTTTTTAGTACCGCCCGAAATGCATTAACCACGGCTTGATTATAAGCAATGCCGCCTTGCAAAAATATTTTATTACCAATAGATAGGGTGCCCACGACACGGTTTAAATAATTATTGACAATAGAATAGGCCAGGCCGGCGGCAATATCGTTCTTACTCTCATTTTGCGCTAACGCTTTAGCGGTATTTCCTTCAATAAAAACGGTGCACCGGTCACCTAGATCTAAGGGATTTTCACTTTTTAGCGCTAACTGGGAAAAGTCTTCAATAGGTATAGCTAATTTTTTCGCCTGTTCTTCAATAAATGATCCTGTTCCGGCGGCACATATTTTATTCATCTCGAAATCTACAACCATACCATTTTGCAGACGAATATACTTAGAATCTTGCCCGCCGATTTCAAAGATGGTATCCACCTCAGGATCAGTCGCAACTGCGCCTTTGGCCTGGGCAGTAATTTCATCAACAATGATGTCCGCCCCCAACTCATTACCAATCAGATAGCGGCCTGACCCCGTTGTCCCAATTCCCTTTATCCTGAGCTGGTGTTTAAATTGTTCCGCTAGCTCAGCAATTCCGTCGTTAACCACTTGGCGAGGCTTTCCCTTCGTACGCAAGTATCGATAGGCAATGACCTTTTTCTCCTGATCAATCAATACCAGATTGGTACTGGTAGAGCCAATGTCAATTCCCAAGTAGCCTTCCTGGATGCTTTCCGCACTGTGGCAGGTATGTTTGTTACTGCTTTCATTTTGACCAAATGGATACAATGCGGGATAACCGTTAGTTTCTTTTTTATCCTGCTGAGCAGGGCCGGCTGCAGCCTTGAGTCCCGCCACGGTCACAGTCATTTGCTGCTCTTTGGCCAAAAGCGCTGCCCCGAAAGCAATCATCTTATCAAACTGCGCGGGTATAATAATATCCTTATCTTCTAACTGAAATATTGCTTTTAACGCGGTGATAACGCCTTTATTGTGCACCACTCCACCGGTTAGCATGACCGGAGGGGTAAGCGCTTCCTTCTGGACTACATTGGCCTTAAAATTTCGCACCAGGGCGTAAGCCAGCCCCAGCAATATATCTTCGGTTTTCACGCCTTCCTGCTGATGGTGAATCATATCTGTTTTGGAAAATACACTGCAGCGCCCCGCTATCCGGGGAATGTTTGTTGCCTTCTTTACATAGTCGGAGTACTCATACAAACTAATCCCTAACCGCGAAACCTGTTCCTCCAGGAAAGAACCTGTTCCCGCCGAACAGCTTGAATTCATCGAAAACTTGATATGGGCTTTATCTCCGGCGGAAACATTGGTAACACACTTTGCTTTTTGGGCCCCAAGTTCAATAATAGTGCGCAAAGAAGAATCGCTGGCAAAGGCCCCTTCAATTAAAGCTGTCACTTCATTAACAATATATTGTTTCAAATTAGGCAGGCGCTCTGCTTGTTCGCCGGCAATACCAAAATAACATTCTCTGAGGTTATACTCTTTTTCTATTTTGGTCAGCAAATTACTAAATGCAGCGTCCATATTCCCTCGATGAAACAAATACCCACTATCAATTTCAGCGGTTTCTTTTAAAATGATATATTTAAATGTAGCATAACCTATATCTATACCGATATGATACATATTCGCTCACACTCCCTGATAACAGTAGAACTGCTGTATTAACTAGCTTCTCGCTTTAATTTATAATGCAATCATACTATTTCTGTCGCTAAAAAGAAGTGATCTATATCAAAGGCCGCATGATTATACAAAAACAGACCATAACCTACCATTGGTAAGTTACGGTCTGTCTGGTTAGGAGACTTATAGTTTTTAGTTTTGCCATTGCCAGGGGTATGGGCTCCCCGCCTGATCTTAAACACCGTTAGATTTGCTCTGTCAACAGCAGGTGGATCATGGGATAGATAAATCTCACTTTGGAAAAGGACAATCGCTCGTTAGTCTTATGTTATCGACTAGACCAAAAGCCCAGCCAAATGGCGAAGGTAAGTACAACAGTATATTCCATCCAAATTTGTCCACTTGCATAATTAACCTGCCTGTCCCTGAACTCCTACTGATTTAAACAATAAAGATACCCTTGAAGTAACGTCTTGATTTTTACTATTAAAGCCATCAATCATTAGCGAGAGCGAGTCGTTAAATTTGTATAGCTACATTTCTACTTATTATATTCTGTGAATTGAATGGGCCGTCCCATTAATACAGAGTATTGCAGACTAGAAAATATAATTCCAGATGACCGCAAAAAGCTCATCTGGAATTGCATTGGAAAGCATTGTTATACTAGACTTTAAATGCTTAAAGCTGAGTCCGCCCGTTTGTAATAATGAACGATCTTCCCTGTTCATTACATACTTGTCCTATAGGGCATTAAAATCCACTTTCGACATCGGCACTGCACTTTCTATGACAACTGAACATCTACTCCAATATTATTTTTATTCTTCACTGTTATTAATACTTTTACGACATATCCAATAGAAATTGCATAAAAAAGGACTCTAAACAACGGTACATTAATTTCAGTAATATTTTTTACCATTTCCAAAAATAACGGCATGGTCAAAACATAAATACCAATTTTATAAAGATCGCTAAAGTCGATCTGACAATGCATAATCTTACTGGCGATCCATCCACAAATACTCACAAGTAATGCAGCACCTAAATTAGCTATAATACCAAATATAAGCAGACCGAGTACTATAGGAATATTAGCCCATTTTATCCATGGCATAGCTTTCACTGCATCTGCTTTTGTAAATGTAAGATTTTTCACGGTACTCAAATCATAAGATTGGGTTTCCAATGAGTTTTTCTTATTAACAATTTTACTTTTACCAATAAAAACGCCTTTATCGTAGTCTTTTAAAATGCCTTCATCACTTTTTCCACTCGTATCGACAATAAATAGTGTTTTATTGGCTTTACTGATTACATATGGCATGGGAGCCTTTACCATCATCTCTCCATTCGAAAATATGAAATCTGGCGACTTGTTTTGAAACTCCTTGCCTAGCGAATCTACCATACCATTCCACACGAATGATACTCGTATTCCATATAAAGTACTTGTAATTAAAGTAAGTAATATTAAATATGTTACCGCTTTACCTTTTGACTGTTTAATAAAATTCAAATAATAATCTGGCTTCATTACACTACCAACTAATTGTTCCCAAAAGCTCATTTTAGCTGTAATCCCCCTAAGCAAATATTACTGTAAATCCCTGGTCAATATTTTTCATATAAGGAAACTGCAACGGATTTGACATTCTAATTAATTCCATTAAAAGAAAATAAATCCTGCTAAATTTTTACAAAAAATTTAGCAGGATTTATTTCACCATTACCGATGGTACCGTTCCTCCCGACTGGATCTTAAACGCCCGGTAGATTTACTTGGTTAACAGCAGGAGGATCAGACCTTCCCCGTAATTTCTTCCTGTTCTGTCATTGTTACTTCCACCTCTATTGTTCAATATACTATATATTTATTCTGTCAAATGGATAATAACTAAATAATTCATGCCTAGTCCCCTGCTCTCACCAAGCAATTTATTCCTGCAATCCACCTTTTAACAAAATATAGTTTTTCCTGCTAAAAGAAATGATTGCGGCACATACGGAGATTCCGGCCACAAAAGCCATAACGATGTGAAAAGCTTCCACAAAACTACTATCCAACTGAACTTGCGTAGGGTTGGCTATCCCTGATAATATGGCGGCTTGCAATTTTTCAAGAATCAACACCGATAAGGATGCCCCCATGATCATTCCCAGGTTCCGTATCAGTGCATTCAGTCCATTTACTATCCCAATTTGATCTTTGCTAACCGAACTCATAACAAAGCTATTATTGGGAGGCTGAAACATGCCAGTACCCACACCCACTAAAATAAGACTGGGGATAATTCCCCCAAAAGTTGAATGGGTTGTAACAGACAGCAGGAACAGATAACCTAATGTATTCAGCAGCAAACCACCGGTAGCAAACCATATGGGACCAAATTTATCAGAACCATACCCGCTGAGCGGTGCTGCGATAGCCATACAAACGGGTAAAGAAGCCATCATTAGTCCTACTCGGAGACTGGAATAATGTAAGACATTCTGTAAGAAAAAGGGCATGATAATCGCATTAGCAAAAGTGGCGGCAAAATTGAGAAATGCCGAAAAGTTGCCTAACATAAAAACACGGTTGCGATAAATACTGAAATTTATCAAGGGATTTTCCAACCGAAACTCCACCAGAGTGAATACTGCTAACAAGATAACTCCCAAAAATAAAGAACCAAGAATGATCGGTGAATTCCAGCCAAAAACATTTCCGTCATTAATCGCAAACAGTATTCCTACTAAACCCATCGTAAAAAGAATACTCCCTTTGTAATCAAAGGATGCTGCTTTCTTGTCTTTATCGGCAGGCAAAATAATGTTTGCCAACAAATAACCGATGATTCCGATCGGTACATTGACATAGAAAATATATCGCCAACCTACCCAGCTTACTAAAAACCCACCCAGTGCCGGTCCTGTCAGCGAACCCAAGGCAACAAAAGTACCCAGCAAACCTAAGGCCCGGCCCCTTTCGCTAACCGGGAAACTAGATACGATAATAGCTTGATTCGTAGCCATCATCATCGAAGCTCCAACTGCCTGAAAAACCCGCATTCCCACAAGCATTCCGATAGTATTGCACAATCCGCAAAGCACTGACCCCAACGTAAAAACAAGAAAACCCATGGAGTAAACTTTGTTTCTACCCCACATATCAGCCAAGCGGCCAAAGATCGGCAACAGACTTGCAATAGCCAGCAGATAAGAAACAACGATCCACTGCACAATAGACAACGTAACATTCAATTGAGTTGAAATAGTAGGTAAAGCAACATTAACAATACTGCTATCCAAAGTAGCCATAAACGTCCCCAATAAAACATCGGCTAAAATAAACCACCGAATGTGGGAAGAACTCTTGAGGTTATTACATGTTACATTCATTTTTTCTCCTTCCGTTGCACCGGCAATACTTACACTATTCTAAGCTACAACATATTGATTTTTATTTGATTTCTATTTAGCAAAGACAAATGCCCCAATCCCTGTTATGTCAAGGATTGAGGCCATTTTTCACCCTTACAACGCTACGGTTCACCATATCGGACCTAGGCGAATGTTTTAGTCAAACGATCCTGCTGCGTCGCTTTTCAGCGCTAAAATTCAGCGATGGTAATTTCCATTGGAGAACAGGAAAGACATACCCCTCTTGACGATTTTCCATACCTTCTGTTGGGTTAAGAGAATTCCTAAAGACGCGCCCCTCTAAAAATCTATAATTTCCGGTTTATAGTCGTCAGGCAATTCTTCTTCATTTAAAAATTGGAAACTGTCATCATTCAGTATCGGTATAAATATTTCGTATGGAATCATAGAAAACTCACAGGCATAATTACTGGCGCCGAACCACATACCCTCTTTGCTGCTCAAGTTTAAACCTCTTGCAAACTTTGTATAGTTTGAGCAATCATGAACGGCTAAATCCCAGTTTTCTTCCTCTGCTATTTTCATGAATTTCAAAGTTAATTCCCTGCTCCAAATTGGGGATATATAGCCATGTCGGGAAATATACATATTTTCCCCATAGTAATTGCCTATGTTATTCTCATTTAAATGTAATTCGGCGCAATTGATGAAATCGAGTTTTGTTTCGAAGATTGCTTGCTTTTTCTTGAAAAATGCTTCGAAAAACTCCGGAGTCATTGGCGTTTCAATACCTACACTTTTAATATATTTTTTCGCTAATCCAATATTTTCAATGACTTTGTCCGAACAGTTAGAAGCACCCAGGTTGAAACGTATCTCATCAAGACCGGCTTCACCTAATGCTTTCAATGTCTCTTCTGTGGCTAACGTGCCATTTGTGTATAAATGCTGATGAATTTGAGCATCACTAAATTTCTTTATAATCGTATAATATTTTTCAATTTCCATAAAAGGCTCTAAATAAACGTAGGAAATACCAGTGGGTTTTTGCTGAATAGAAAGAAGCAAGTCTATATCCTTCTCGTAAAATTTTGTGCCGCCAATTTCCCACAGTCCTTCGCCAACCGGATGAATAGCGTCTAGCTCGCCATAATTATAACAGAACTTACACTCCAAATTACATTTGTTCGTTTTCCTGATTGCACTCAAACCAGTACCCAGCAGACAAGAGCGACATCCCTGAGGGAATTTGCTTTCATTTCCTACAAAAACAGTTCTATTTTCTAAGGTTTTTAAACCTTTAATGTCCGACATTAACCTATCATTCCGATGATCAACGGCTGCCTCAATTTGTGCAAAGGTAGCGTAAATAATTTCTTCATGTTTTACACTAACTTCCTCGTCCTCAGGTAATTGCGAAAAAAAATCAAACCATATCAACGCATCATTCTTGGAAATTTTCATAACCTATCCGCCTATCTGCTTAAATCTATATTTCACATTATTCGCCAAATATGAATACCATTTAAAAATTGGTAGTTGAGCATGATTACTTATTCTTATAAAGAGTAATCATGCCGTATCATCTAAATTATACTGGGTTACGCATCAGTTTTCAACAATGTCGGCAGGAATGTCTCTGGGGCGGGAAAGCCGGCCGTGTTGAAGCACTACCGGCTTTCCCATTCGAAAGGTACAAGGCACTTATATTTTCCTCTCGCTTAGTACGCAAAAAAACTCCTAATCCCATACTTTAAAGGGTTGAGACCATTTTTCATCGTTACCAGTGGTACAGTTCTCCGTAGCGGGTATGATAGCGAATTTATATCCGAATATAGGGATGGGACCAGAGTCAATTCTTTATTTCTAATATTTTTAGTCGAACCGTTATCAGTGATGCGGTTCTCCGTATCACTGGTAATGGCGACTTTTGTTTTTCTTCAACGGAAGCATCGGAACAGTCATGACAACCATTGGCATAAAGAACGCATGAAAAAGACTCTCATAATAACCGTCCCTGTGCTTCACACAGTTGAAATGAGAGACAGAAAATGACCATTCCCCATAGCACTCATCCAGAAAGATAAGCAGCTTGTTAAGCAGTTATACAAATAATATAGGGTTGGTTATCGGAAGAATTGGAAAGATAAGTTTTTCTTATAATAGAGTCTATGTCGTTAGAGATAACGCCAAAAAGATTATTGGAAGTTAAGTTTATTTGATTAACTTCTTGAGGAGCAACTATACCTGCCGTAGTTTGAATCAAATTCTTTAGACCAGAATAATTTAATTCATCGCCTGTGTTGCTCTCTGCTGTATTTGTATTTGTAGTAGTGGTAGTTGTCGTAGCTGTTTCCAACTTGTTTCTAAAATAATTTAAATAATCGCCCCCTGTTTGTAGAATAGTTTGCCATTTGTCAGGGTTCGCGCTTATAATTTCTTGCATTTGCTGCGAATTATCTTGGAAGATATTTAGAATGTCTGTTTTTATTTTGTCGTCAGTGAGGCTACTAGTGGGATCAGTGCTTTGTAGCTTATTAGAAATTTTGTCGGCTGTTTTCTGAGCAAAATTTTCAACAAGATTATTAACGTAATTATCCAAGCTATTTACGCGTGCTTGTAGATCATCACCTTGAAAATTACTTTGCAGCTCACTTTTATAAAAACTTGACTTGACTATAAGATTATTAAGATAGTCTGTACCATTGTCAGTAGCAGAGGTAATACGCGTCCCATTAAAGTCTTGGTAATATACATTACCGTCAATCGTATCAGGATTAGTCGCTGCCAAGTCCTGCTGAATGCTTTGCGATGTCAGTGCTGTTTGTTTGAAATAGTCCTGCCAGTTTTGCGCATCTTGCGGTGAAGTGCAGTCAGAAATCGAAAAAGCGAAGTCATCATTCTGCATCTCAGATGAAATACAATTTTGTGCGATTGAGTTATATTGATCCTGACTTATCACAATCGATGGTGGTGGATTTGCAGCAGCTCTCGCCGTCATCTCTTTTAGGGCTTCGGGATCTAACTGGATGCTTGCTTGGAATTGCGACGAAAGTTGAGTGCTTACATTAGACAGCGAAAGTGGATCTAACATTCTTATTGGCATGAAAATTCCCTTCTTTATTGATAAATTTACTCCATATACCATATATCGTAAATTATTGGAAATTCATTAAGTGTCAAGAACTGTTCACTTCCAACATTTGTAACAATTTATTGATATCAGACTGTAATGTCATTATATTGCCTAATATTTTAATCGCTTTTAAATATCAATTGCGATTTAATAAGTCTGACTCCTAAATCAAATGCTTTTTGCAAATCCTCAGCCGATATTTTTTCGACATGGTTAGATTTTTCTTCTTTATCTGGCATCAGATAAACGTACTTTGAATAATCATTACATGCTTGCCCAAATTTGCAGAACAATCAGGACAGCTACCTTCTCCCCCACTTTAGGAACGCACAAAAAACAAAGCCCTCAAGCCCTGTTTTTTCAAGGCTCGAGAGCATTCTTCTCCATTACCAGTGATACGGTTCCCCCCGGCTGATCTTAAACGCCCGGTAGATTTGTTCGGTCAGCAGCAGGCGGATCATTTGGTGGGTAAAGGTCATTTTGGAAAAGGACAGTCGTTCGTTAGCGGCTGTCCTTATGTTATCAGCCAGGCCGAAGGCGCCGCCGATGGCGAAGGTGATATCGCTCTTGCCGGTGAGCGCCAGTTGGTCCAGTTTAGCTGACAGTTCTTCCGATGAAGCCAGTTTGCCGGCCACATCCAGTACGATAAGATAGCTGTCAGCCTTAATGTATTTAAGCATCCGTTCCCCTTCACGGGCCAGGGCTTTGGCTTTTTCAGCCGTGGAAGGATTGTCCGGCATTTTTTCTTCGTCTACTTCGACAATGTTAAATTTGCAATAGGGAGTAAGGCGTTTGACAAATTCGGCAATGCCGACAGTAAGGTATTTTTCTTTTATTTTTCCTACAGCAACTACAGTGATTCTCATCTTATTGCTGTTCCGGCATCTCTTCTAAAGTTACGGTTACAGTCATCGTTTTATCGTTTCGCTGAATGACTACCTCCACACTGCTGCCTACAGCCTGAGCATCCGTAACCGAACGCAGATCAGCCACGGTATTGGTGTCGGTGCCGGCCACTTTCAAAATGACATCGCCTTTTTTAATGCCTGCCTTGGCGGCTGCTCCGTTCTTGTAGAGCTTGGCAACGTAGACACCTTTGTCAATATTCAAGCTATAGCCGTATTGAGCCGCACTGTTCTTATCCCATACTCCAATGCCCAGATAGGGCCGGATTACCTTCCCCTTTTCAATCAATGACTGCAAAATAGGGCGGGCGGTATTAATCGGAATGGAGAATCCAATGCCTTCGACGCCGGCGACGGCAATTTTAGCACTGTTAATGCCGATGACCAAACCGTCGGCGTTAACCAAAGCGCCGCCGGAATTCCCCGGGTTAATAGCGGCATCAGTCTGAATCAGCTTAAATTTCCGATCACCGATTTCAATCGAACGATTAAGTGCGCTGATTACCCCGGCCGTCACGCTGCCTTTAAACTCCAATCCCAGTGGGTTGCCAATGGCAATGGCTGGCTCGCCGACCATGAGGCTGTCCGAATCACCAAGCGTAGCGGCAGGCAGATTGTCAGCGTCAATCTTGACAACCGCCAGATCGGTGGCCGGATCGCTACCCAGCACTTTGCCGTCTACCACTCGCCCGTCCGAAAGCGATACCGATATTTCCTGGGCATCCTGCACTACATGATAATTGGTGGCAATATACCCTTTGGCATCAAAAATCACGCCTGAACCGGTTCCCTGCTCCACCAGCACCTTCCCTTCCCGGAAATCATTAGCATAAGCCTTATTGGTGATCCCCACCACAGCCGGGCCTACCTGCTGGGCGGCCCGGACCACCGCTGTGTTACGGGCATCGGAAAGAGTGCCGCCGTTAGACGGCAATTGGGCCAAGTTACTGGAACCCTGCGGTGTATTTTTAGCCAGCTTATGGCTGTAACCCCAGACAAAGCCACCTCCCAACAACGCGGCAATGACAGCAACAATAATATAAGAAGTAATCCTTTTATACTGTGCCATAGCAAAAGCCCCCTTATCATTCATCCATACTGGCGCAGCGATCCGGATAGGTAAGATAGAGACGAACATCCTCACCAACCTCGCACCCCTGCTCGGCCAATATACTGCTGACTGTATTTTTCGCAATGTCCGGCCGGTTATTCTCCTGACTCAAATGGGCCAGAAAAACGTCAGTCCGGTTTTTTCTATCCAAACGGGCTAAAGTCCAGCCTGCGTCCATATTGGACAAATGGCCCCGGTTACTCATGATGCGCTGTTTTAAGGACCACGGGTAAGAGCCGTTTTTCAACATGCCGATATCATGGTTGGCTTCCAATACCATGATATCGGACAGCGATAACGCCCTTTTCACCGAATCGGTAACGAAGCCCAGGTCGGTTACTACGCTGCATTTGCAGGCGTCCTCAAAGAAATTAAAGCCTACCGGATCAGCCGCGTCATGGGAAATGGCAAAGGGCTCGATTTTCAGGCTGCCAATGTCCAGACTATCGTTTAAATCCCGGCAGCATTCCTGTGGCAGGGTGTCTTTTAAGGTCATGGACAACCAGGTGTCCGGACGGGTATATACGGGCAGACGATACCGTTTAGTCAGCGTCGTCAAGCCGGCAATATGATCTCGGTGCTCATGGGTGAGCACAATGCCGTCAAGTTCTTCCAGTCCGGTGCCCAGCTTGGCCAGCTCCTGTTTAATCCGCCGGGTGCTGATGCCGGCGTCAATTAAAATATTTGCGTCCCTGCCTTGCAGCAGGGTTGCATTGCCCTTACTCCCACTTGCCAATACATGCACTTGCATAAAAAAGCTCCTTTTGCTTCCTAAAAAATCATTAATTACACAGCCTACAGCTTGTTTATCGCTTCGCTGACCGTTATCTGCAAGTTTACCGGCAACGCAGCAACCAACAAGTCCATAATCTCGCGCAGCCGCTCCGGGGTCTTAGCCTCGAACCGCAGGGTAAATAAAGGTTCGGTAACCGAGGCCCGGATCATACCCCAGCCGTCGGCAAATTCCACCCGTACGCCGTCAATCAGGTTGGGTTGGTATGCCGCCAGCCGTTCGGCCACGCCAGCCAGAATCGCCGCCTTGTCCGTCCCGGTATAGCAAACCCGGATATCCGGCGTCAGACTATAGTTGGGAATAGCGTCAATCAACGCCGCCAGCGAACCATGTTCCGCCACGAATTCACAAACCTTTAGCCCGGCAAACATGCCGTCGTCATAGCCCATTTCGGAAAAGAAGAAATGGCCGCTGATCTCACCGGCAAACAGCGCCTTTTCCCGGAGAAACGCCGCTTTGCTGAACGTGTGGCCGGCACGGGCCATAACGGCTTTGCCGCCGGCTTTGGCTACCTCCTCCGGCACAACCATCGAGCATTTGGCGTCATAAATGATAGTACCCGGTTGCCGCTCCAGATAGTAACGGGCAATCAACACCATGATATCGTCATTATCCACAGCCCGTCCATTTTCATCGACAAAAGCCACCCTGTCACCGTCGCCGTCAAAAGCCACGCCGATCTGAGCGCCGACCTCGCGGACCTTGGCGCCGAGAGCTGCCAGGTTTTCCGCCAGCGCCGGATTGGGAGACCGGTTGGGAAATTTCCCGTCAGGCTGGCAAAAAAGCTCCTCCACCTGATAACCTAGTGTGCGAAACAACCGGGGAACAATGTCGGCCGTAGCGCCGTTGCCGGCATCCAGCACAACCTTCATTCCGTTTTGCCGGGCCTTTCCGGCCGTATATTCTATGTACCGGCCAATAATGTCCGCCTTCGTCACAGAGCCTTCGCTCCGGATGACTGCGCCGTCATTAACCAGACGTTCAATTTCCCGGATATCCGCTTCCGTAACCGGCTGGGGCCCAAGCACCAGCTTAAAGCCGTTATAGGGAGCCGGATTATGCGACGCCGTGACCATCACCCCGCCAAAGGCGTCCATATTTTTTAACGCAAAATAGAAAACAGGCGTAGCTACCGTGCCTATATCCATGACTTCGCAACCCGCAGCAGCCAGCTCCTCCACCATGATCGCCTGCAGCCGCGGCGTAGACAGCCGCACATCACCGCCGACCACAACTCTTCGCCCGGTTAATTTAATTCCCACAGCCCTGGCAATCTTGCGTGCCACGGCTTCCGTAAGCTCAGTATCCGCAATGCCGCGAATATCGCATGCGTGAAATATGCTCATACAAGCTCCTTTCAAGTGTAGTGACAAGTCATTTAGCGACACCTGAGCTGGTTACTACACCAGAATCCTCTCCACGATTATTGTAGCACGAGCCCCGGGCTAAATACAAGCAACCTCCCTCACCCCCATTTTCCGGAACTATTTTGCCCGGTCGCGCATATCATATATAGTACGAAGGACCCACTGATTTATTCGCGCTGCGTGTCCTGGCGGATTTTTTTAGTTTGGCTGTGTCAGTAAAACTTTGAAATAGCCTAACTATTCTTGCGGTTTTACTTTCTTCCGACGAAAAACTTCACCAGTCCGACAGACTCATTACATCAGTGATTCCTCAAAAAAGAAAGCCCTAAATCATACCCAAGGAGGTACGCCATGGCTTCTCCGGAAAAAATCATAAAATATGTACTGGGCGAGTTGAACCAGAATCTGGTTCTGCTAAAAAACATCGCCCAGGACCAAAATGTGGTCGTCGCCCAAAACAAGCAGATTATCGACTTGCTTTCCCAAATTCTGTGTAAGCTGGATAACCGCAACGACGACACGGATGAACCGGACCTCGCTTTGCCGGAAGACACCGCTGACGAGCCATAACCCGGAGTTTATACTTCTCTGGGTTATTTCACATCCCAGGTATCCTGCTGCATATGGCTCTTAGCCCAGTCCGGCCATTCCCGGTTAAACTGGTCATAGTCCATCCCCAGCACCGTTTCAATTGCCGTTTTGACGGGAACACCCTGCTGCAGGCGGCTAATAATACCGTTGAGCTTATCCTGGCCATGCACTTCAGCAATATAGCGAATCGCCGCCAGTGATTCACGATAGGCCAGCGCCTGATTAGGCAAATCGTCAAAACCGCCTTCCAGTTCCGCCATCGAGTACAGATTGCCGGTCAGTTTGTTCTTGGCAGTCACCCACTCATACCGGTTTACCCGGTATTCCACGTACTGGGCCAGGCCTTCCGTAAACCAGCGTGGATAATTGCCATTGGTCATATAGTCAAAGACCAGATGGGTATATTCATGGACCATCGGACCGGTCCGGATAAACTGTTCCTTCTGGTCGCCATCCTGCTGCAGCCAGGCCTGCGGCGATAAAAGCTGAATAGCGCCGCCCCAGTACACGCCCATGGCGCTCTGGTCGCCGGACCAGCCAAAGGCTTTACGCAGCTCTGTTTTGTCCGGATAAATAACGATCAGCGTCTTTCCTGCCGGCTGGTAACCCATTATTTGGGTAACCGGCCGGTAGGCCGCTTCGGCGGCTTCGCCTACCAAAGTCAGCGATGCCTGATCGGCCGGAGTATATTTAATCACAAAATGTTCTGTTTCAAATCGCTCCATGTTACGGGTCTCAAACTGTATTTTGGCTTGTGCCGCCTGTCTTGCCAGCGGATACAGCCAAGCTTGCAGCCTTACCGGCCCATGAAGTAACAGTAAAAACAGTAAAGCCACACCGATAACACCAGCCAGCAAGGTTACTTCCTGCTGGTTTCCTGCTATGCGCATAACGGCACCTCCTTTTAATTTACATAACAACTAGCAAATATCCATTATAGCCATTTAGAAAGGACTTTGCCACCAGTAAATTATGTAAACAGTCAGGCAGTCATCTGCGCTACTGCGTTACAGGCAAAAAAAATAAACCCGGGAAGTCCGGGTTTATAAAATTAATTTTGATGCTTCTTTTGTTTCTGACAAACCGGGCAATAGCCAAAGAAATAAAATTGCTGCCCGGTTATTTTATAGGAAGTTGTCTCGTCAATGGATTTCACGAACTCCTGGGAATCGACCTCCTCCAGATCATCCACCCGGCCGCAGCCCAGACATCGGATATGCGGATGAGTATCCACGATGGCATCGTAGCGGAAGCTGTCCTCGCCGACATTCAGGCGCTGCACCAAACCAAGCTCCTGCAAAATCTCAATTGTCTTATACACGGTTGCCAGACTCATCGTAGGATATACGGGCTGCAAATCATTGAAAATCATTTCGGCACTGGGGTGTGACCTGGTATTGACCAGCACTTTGTAAATGGCCAGTCGCTGGGGAGTAACTTTAAACCCTCTGTTCCTGAGTAACGTTGTAATTGAATCCATACATTCACCAACTTAATTTTTTATAGATAATAATTATTGTTTAGTTATATTTATTTTACATTAGCTTGATTTTTCTTGTCAAGAAAAACATTTACAAAAACTTTACAAACTCTTGACAAGCCCTTGCAACCGGGCAGCCAGACAGGTACAATCAATACGTAGCCGTTCAGTCGAACAAAACGCTATCTTTTTCTTCCTGTAAATGGTAAGATTAAGGATATGCAAATTTTTCGATTCTACCAGGAGGTTGCTGTGAAGCGTTTTTTACTAATTTACAATCCACTTTCCGGCAATGCTTATTTTAAAAATGAGCTGGATGCCGCCATACGTCTGTTTCAACGCCAGCAGTGCCTGCTAATCCCGGCCCGCACCGAAAGCAAGGAGGATACGCCGCGCTTTGTCCGGCTTGCCGAAGAACTACACGCTGACGGAATTATCGCCGCCGGCGGCGACGGCACCCTGCATGAGGTTATCAATGCCATGCTGGAGGCCGAAACAGCTCTGCCGCTTGGGATTATTCCCTGTGGCACCAGCAACGACTTTGCTACCTTCTTAAAAATATCCCGCGACATTGAGCAATGCGTCCAGATTATCTGTCAGGGCCATTGGCAAACCATTGATGTCGGCCTGATCAACAATAAATACTTTATCAACGTTGCCTCTGCCGGGCTACTGGCTTCGGTAGTCCACAACACCGATACGGCCTTAAAGAACACCTTGGGCAAAGTAGCCTATTACCTGAAAACCCTGGAAACCATCCCTTATTTCCGCTCTCTGCCAATTGAAATCAATGCTGACGGCATGGTAATTAAAGATGACATTCTGCTCTTTCTGGTTATGAACAGCGGCGCCGCCGGCGGCTTTCCCAATCTGGCTCCGAAGGCCAGACTGGATGACGGCAAACTGGACCTGTTGATTGTAACCCGCTGTAATGTCACCGAGTTTATGCGCCTGTTAATCAACCTGGCCACCGGCAACCATACCAATCACAAAAACATCACCTACCTGCAGGCCCGGAATATCACCATCACCTGCGACGAAATGCTGGAAAGCGATCTGGACGGCGAGCGGGGCCCCTACCTGCCGCTGACGCTTTCGGTTATTCCCAACCGGGTGAAAGTGTTTATGCCGCTATAGATCATCTTGCATAGATAACTGTTTCCTAATAAAATAAAAAGGAATCCCGTGAAAATTTCACGGGATTCCTTTTTATAGGAAGTGTTAGCCGTTTTGGCTGCTAAACTTGCTGGCTGCCTGGGAAATATCCTGGGCATTGGCGTTTTTCACGTCGTAATAGCCTTTTTGCTGCATTACATCAAACAGTTGTTTTTGCTGGCTATATAAATCCCCCAAAACAGTCATATAGTCCCGGCGCAGTTGATCGCTGCAGGCCTCCAGGATATAGGTGTTCAGGGATTCGGCCGTGTGTTTTGTTTCATTCAGGCATACCTGCAGAATATCACGGTCGGTATACTGCATCCCCTGTCCGTTGATGACCATTTGATTGGACTGACTTCCGCCTTTTTGCTGACCTTGTGCCACGTGTCTTCACCTCTTCACAATTTATTGCAGCGTTTGTCCTGCGTTCAGATGCTTGCTGATGGTTTGAAAATGCTGCTGATTTTTTTGGGCCATCTGCTGAAATAACTGCTTCACCTGATTATCCTGTACGTTGGTGGCGAAATAGTTCAACATTTTCACACTAGTTTGCTCCATGCCCAGAAAATCCTCAATCTGCATTAGCTCCTTTTGTGATAACACTCTGATCCCTCCCTTCCGGCAGCCCCGGTGCCTCACTGCGGACTGCTATTTTAGAGCGCCTGCGCTCATCCATAGCATTACCCGGCACAGTCAGAATATACAGGGTCGGTCAGGAAAGGGTTCACGCATTCTTTTGCCAGACAACCACCCGGTTGCGACCGCTTTGCTTTGCTTCATACAGTGCCTGATCAGCCGTTTCCAGCAAGCGGGTAGCCGTCATCTTGAACAGCATATCGTCGGACACCGTTGCCAAGCCCAGGCTTACGGTAATCTTGATGCAGTTTTCCTCCACCTGAAAAGATTCTGCCGCGATCTGCAGACGGAAATGCTCCGCCAGTTCCCAGGCCTGCGCCTCGGCTGTCTCCGGCAGGATGACGGCAAACTCCTCGCCGCCGTAACGGGCCGGGAAGTCGGTATTACGGAACAGGGATTTTATTTTTGTGCCCAGTTGTTGTAAAATAGCGTCTCCCGCCAAATGCCCCCAGGTATCATTGACTTTCTTAAAAAAGTCAATATCCAGCATGACCAGGGTAATCGGTCGACGATACACCACAGCCCGGTTAAACTCCTTTGTCAGACAACTGTCAAACTGTCGCCGGTTGGGCAGCCTAGTCAGAGCATCGGTCAGAGCCATTTCCCGGATGTTGTCATATAGATAGGCCCGCTCCAGCCCCACTGCCGTTTGGCGGGCAATGGTGCTCAAAATAATTTCCAGACCGGAGGGAATCTCGATTTTCGGATCCTGCCAGCTAAACACCAACAGGCCCTGCAGAATGCCGCCCGATATTAACGGCATAATGTGCAGCCGTCGCTGATTGAGAATGGACATGGTAACAAGGCTTTCCTCCAGATCACCCCAGGGCCAGCTTGTTTTATTATCAGAAAACACCTTGCCCAGGTTTTTAATCTCGCCGTCGGTGAAATTCTCACTAAACACTTTTTCCGTATGCAAACCGTCATCCCGGTGATGCATGATAAAGGCAACCGCCCCGTCGGCCTGAAACAGACTTTGCAGCTTCATTGTCACCTGACACAATAGATCGCTTGGTGACAACTGCACGGCAATCTCTTTGACAATATCGTAGAGCACCCTAAGATCATTCAGGCTCTGCACGGTATGGGCAAAAAACCGGGCGTTCTTGATCGCTTCGCCGGCCTGATGGGAAAACACCGTCAAAAGAGCGGCATCGCTGTCGGTAAAATTACCGAACCGCCGGGAGAAAAGTCCGATCGCACCGATGATATCTCCATTATGCCGGATAGGCGCCCCCACCATGGAATGAAGTCCGGCCGCATCCAGCGTATGGGCGACCTTCTTGGGCGCTTGGGCAAAGCTGTCAATGACGATAGCCTGCCTGCTGGCAAATACCTCTCCCAGCAGGCTTTGATCCGGCAATAACTCGGCCGGTGGTTTAAAACTGCTGATATAGGCAACCAGCTTCAATCTGGCCGGTTCACCCTCGGCCAATGCCAGATAAGCATGATCACATTTAAATACAGCCGCCGCCGAACGGATAACCTGTTCCAGCATCTCCTCCAGATTGTTCTTGGAAGCCACCATTGCACCGAGCTGAACTAACGTTTCTTTAAGCAGCTGATGGTTGTTCTGTGCCTCTTTGTACAGCTTGGCATTGCGTACCGACAAGTTGCGCAGTGATCTGGCCAGCCGGGAAATCCGGATATAGGGGTGGAGCACCGAAGTTCCGAACAGCGCTTTCAGGACAAAACAATAGGCGCCCAGCCGATACAGACTGCCCATAAGTTCATAGCTGTCGTGACCGCCTGTGCCAAAACCCATGACAGCGATCTCGCCAGCCAGACTGCAAACGAGAGCGGTGCGCAACTGGCAGACATGCTGTTCACCGGGACTGCGCCGGGCAAACCGGTACAAAGCGGCAATATGCAAGCCAACGATCACACTCTCTACTCCTACAAGAAAAGCACCATCAGGCTGGCCATGGCGGTACATGGTTGGCAGGTAATTGGAAAATCCGAGAATAACCAGCATCACCCCGGCCGCTACACCGATTCCCGAACAGGTGAAATGCAGGCGGTCAGATAGTCTATAACGGCCGCGGCGGGGAGTGAAAGCGGCAAAAAAAAGCCCGGCTGCCGCAAAAAACCTGCTTGCCAGGGCAAAAGCCGCAGTCTGGTTTTCACGGTTAATGAGAAAACTGTCAGCAATTCCATTACAGGCCAGAATATGGGCCCATTCAAACAAGCCAACGGCAAGAAAGGATATCCCGATGACCAAATCCCGTCCGTTATGGGTTTGCGGCCAGCTATACCAAACAATCAAGAACACGGAAATGCCAATAATGATGCTGGAAAACTCGAATATAGTATGCATAAACAAGTAGGTCTCCACCGGAAAAACGAAATAAAATAGCCCCGGCCGCCAGGATATCAATCCCAGAATTCCGAACAGGACAAACCCGACTGCCAGCAAACTTAACTTGATTTTTGCTTTGTCTAGCAATGGGGACATTCCATTCCCTCCCCTGCAACTCCCTTTTTTTACATAATATGAAAGTAAACCTGCGATGGTTCGTCAGAATACATCTTGCAAGTTGCAAAAAGTGACATAAGATAAGACTTAAGTCCTAGCACTCCGGGACCTAGGGGCATTCTCTTTGACAAATATTATTGTATAATAGGTGTACACGGATAATACCTTTTTAGAGGTGATCAAAATGCGTGTGGAAAACGCGAAAGCCGGTATGGTGCTTGCCAAAGATCTTACTGATACAGCCGGCAAACTATTACTGGAAAAAGGAATTACCTTAACCGAGGCATATATTCATCGTCTAAAGCAGCTTGGTATTCCACATGTGTATGTTAGCGATCCCTATGCCGATTCCCTGCGGCCGCCCGATGTCATCACGACCGCCCTGCGAACCGAACTGTTCCATTGCTTTACATATATTTTCAAAGCCACCACCGAGGAGTTTCTGCAGTCGGAGCAGCGCAGCGTCTTGCTTCGCCGGCTGGCAACGGCAACCGATACCACCATTACCCATTTGGAACAGCACATGCCGCAAATCATGAACTGCCAAATCCGCCAGCCTTCGCCGGATGACAGCAACCATGCTATTAATGTTTGCCTGCTGTCTGTTATTACCGGGCTGTATCTCAAGATGCCGCGCCCGATTTTGCGGGACCTGGCGCTGGGGGCGCTTCTGCACGACACCGGTAAGAACATCATCCCCCTGGCCTCTGACGGCAACTTGTCGGCCGGGGATCTTCATACCGCCCTGGGCCATCAATTTCTGCTAAAGACAGGCGTCGGTAAGACCGTCGCCGGCATCGCGGCCCAGCATCATGAGCACTACGACGGCACCGGCGTACCGAATGGCTTGTCCGGACAAGCCATTCATCCGCTGGCCCGTCTGGTGGCAATTGCCAATCGCTATGACCGGGATGTTGCCCAGGCCATGCTGGACGGAACCCCGCTGCATGAAATATCGGAGCGGATGATGTCCGCCGGTAATACTTTATATGATTTGAACTTGCTGAAGGCTTTTTTCCATACTGTAGTGGTTTATCCTGTTGGCTCCCTGGTCCGTCTCAATACCGGACAAACCGGCTATGTGATCAACAACCGGATGCATTTCCCGTTACGTCCCACCATTCGCCTTGTTATCAATCAGGGACAGACCGCGATGGACATCAATCTGGTCTACCGGCCCACGCTGACCATTACCGAGTTAATTGAAGCCTAACAGGCTCCCGCCAGCCAGCGATCCCATCGCCAGACTAAGGGAGCCTGTTTTTTCACCTTTTCCGTCCCTCTTTATTGACATTTCTTAGATATGCCCCGTTCCTCCACCCAGGGGAACGAAAAACCCTTGCGAGCTTTTCCTATGTTTTAAGTGGCACAAGGCACCAGACCGGCTATATTCCATAAAGAATATGGTATAATAATGGAAGAATTTTAGGAACCATTGATTTATTCGCCCTGCGTGTCCTGACTGCTTTTTTTCAGCGGGTCGACAGGCACCTTACAACAGCGGTTCCTTAGAAAATAGGTGATTTTTTTGCTGTTACAAGATATCCCCTTGCTCATTGCCCGGGAAATACAGGTAAAGCCTTACCAAATCGAGGCTGTCATCAAATTGCTGGACGACGGCAATACCGTCCCCTTTATCGCCCGCTACCGGAAAGAAGCCACCGGGGAGCTGGATGAGGAACAAATCCGCACAACCGAAGAACGGCTGCAATATTTGCGAAACCTGGTTAAACGGCAGGAAGAAATTCTGCGCAACATTGAGGAGCAGGGAAAATTAACCCCTGAGCTTACCACAGCTATTCAGTCCTGTAGTAAGCTGCAAGACCTGGAAGACCTCTACCTGCCGTTCCGTCCCAAAAAGCGCACCCGAGCCCAGACAGCCCGGGAACGGGGTCTGGAGCCACTGACAATGCTTGTTTTGGCTCAACAGTTGCAAAGCGGTACGCCGCTGGAGGAGGCCGCCGCCTTCATAAACCCGGAAAAGGATATTCTCACTGCCGAGGCCGCCTTGACGGGAGCCATGGATATTATCGCTGAAACAGTCTGCGAGCAGCCCGATATCCGGAGTGCCATTCGCAAGCAGCTCTGGCAGAACGCCGAGCTGGTGACCGAGCTGGCCGTACCGGAGGAACAGGGCGCTGATTTCTTAACCTATAAGGAATACCATGAACCGGTCAAGCGCATTCCCTCCCACCGCGTGCTGGCAGTCAACCGCGGCGAAAAAAAAGAAATGTTAAAAGTCACGTTGACTGCTCCTCATGAGCAGTTGATTTCCTTTATCATCCGGAAAACCGTTACAGGCAGCTCAATTTTTAGCGAGACTCTGCAAGTGGCCATTGCTGACGGTTATAAGCGCCTCCTGTTTCCTGCCATGGAACGGGAGATCCGCTCCCAGTTGACGGAAAATGCCGAAGAGCAGGCCATCCGGGTGTTCGGCCTCAACCTCCGTCAGCTTTTACTGCAGGCCCCGCTAGCCGGTCATACCATTATGGGACTCGATCCCGGTTACCGGACAGGCTGCAAAATGGCGATTGTCAGTCCCACCGGTACGGTACTGGCTACAGACACCCTCTATCTCACGCTGGGGGCCGCCCAGCAGGAAAAGGCCCTGGTAACGCTGCATAACGCCATTACAACCCACGGCGTCAGCCTGATATCTATTGGCAATGGCACGGCTTCCTATGAGACCGAGGAATGCGTGGCCCGCCTAATCAATACAAACAATCTGCCTGTCCGCTATATCATCACCAATGAGGCCGGCGCTTCGGTCTATTCGGCCTCCAAGCTGGCCAAGGAGGAGCTGCCCGAACTGGATGTGTCCATTCGCGGTGCCGTCTCCATCGCCCGCCGGGTCCAGGACCCGCTGGCCGAACTGGTTAAAATCGACCCGAAATCCATCGGTGTCGGTCAGTACCAGCATGACGTAAATCAAAAACAACTGGGTGACACACTTGACCAGGTGATCGAATCCAGCGTCAACCACGTCGGCGTCGAACTGAACACCGCCTCGGTTGAACTGTTGAAGCATGTGGCCGGCATCAACGCCAGCGTTGCTAAAAATGTCGTGGCCTACCGCGACCAGTCCGGTTCTTTCCTGTCGCGCCGGCAGCTCCTGAAAGTCCCCCGCTTAGGCGCGGCTGCTTTTACCCAGTGCGCCGGCTTTTTACGGCTCCGCAATGCTGACAACCCGCTGGACAACACTCCGGTGCATCCCGAATCGTATGCCTTAGCCGAAAAACTCCTGTCCCGTCTGGGCTTTACCACAGGTGATCTGAAGGACAGGGACCGCCTGCCGGCCTTGCAGGCTAAGCTGCAAACTGCCGATGCCGCTGCTTTGGCCCGGGAACTGGCGGCCGGCGAGCCAACCGTCCGCGACATTTTGGCCGCTCTGGCCAAACCTGGCCGGGACCCGCGGGAAGATACGCCGTTGCCGCTGACCCGCAAAAACATCATGAAACTGTCCGATATCACTCCCGGCACCAGGCTTAAGGGAACGGTCCAGAATGTCACCGACTTTGGGGCCTTTGTCGATATCGGCATTAAAGTAAACGGCCTTATTCACCGTTCCGAGCTGAGCCATAAGCCTTTCCGTCACCCGCTGGACATCGTTTCCGTCGGTGATATTTTGGAGGTAGTGGTCATTAGCGTGGAAGAAGAACGCAACCGGATTGGTCTAAGTCTCAAACAGGCTAAACCAGACCAGTAAAACAGAGGGATTTACCGCTTGAACGCAAACATAAAGCCAGTCGACACTGCTATAAGCAGCATCGGCTGGCTTTATTTATTGCCGTCAGGGAACCACTGCTTTACTCACACAGCGCAGCCTGGCGGATCCTTTTCCGTCTGGCTGCGTCAGTCAAGCCTTGAAGTAGGGACTTGCCGTTTTACTTCCTTGCCCGCTGAAAAAATATCTCACCAGGCCGGCAGGTTCATTACATCAGCGGTTCCTTAACGCAGTATTTGATAGGGCTGTACCGCATATATACTGTCGGTCAAACCGGCCACAAGCCGGGCTTGGCTTTCCTTGACCTCCTGCAGCCGCGCTTTTAGCTTCTGTACCTGGCCGGCATCGGCCAGCCAGGGAAGATTGGCGGCGACACTTAGCAGCGCCCCCTTGATGCCGGTCTGGCAAGCCAAGGCCGCGGTCAGCAAATCTCCCTGCGCGTGAGGCGGCAGCGCCGCCAATACCCGCTCCCCCACCTGCAGCGCCTGCAGGCAGTTCTCAGCAATGGACAGCGGAACGCAGGCGGCCTGCAGCAGCACCGCCTGCGCCCGGTCATCCTCACGGACGGCCGACGCACCTGACTGAAATGCCGCCAGCACGTCGGCCAGAATAACCGCATCCTCTTCTGCCAACGATAACAGCCGTTCACGAAGTGCCGCCAGTTGCTGTTGCGGTTCGTCAAGCGCCGCTGCAGCGCCAGGCAGCACCAAATTGATCAGCAGCGCCAGCAGACTGACACCCAAAAGACCGCTGAGCGCCGCCGTACTGCCGCCGCCGGGCGGTGGCTGCCGCAGCGCCATGCTTTGGGCATAATCCCGGATACTAAGTGTTGTAATCATCAGGCACTCTCCTTTTAAGCTGCTGCCGCCTTATTCCACACTGACCAAAAAGAGATAGTTGGGTTGCCCGCCATTGTAGAGCTGAATTTCCGCCTGCGGCAAACCAATTTGTTCCACAATCTGCTGCGCTTCACCGGCGGTTACCCCTTCACCGTAATACAGACTAACCAGTTCATCTTCCGACCGGACAATGGCCTGCAGCAGACCGGTCACCGCTTGCTGCAGCGACGGAGCCTGCACTAGAACCTGGTGCTCAATGACACCGATATAAGCGCCGGCCGGCACCAGTTCTTCCGCCAGATAGCTGTCCCGCACCGCCACCGTTACGGCAGCCGCCCGCACCTTGGCCGCCGCTTCGGTCATCCGCTGCACATTGGCCGTCACGTCCTGCTTCGGATCAAAAGCCAACAGCGCTGCCATTCCCTGCGGAATATTAGCGGTCGGCACAATAGACACCCGGTCAGGCAGCAGTTTTTGCACCTGCGTAGCAGCCAGCACAATATTTTTATTATTCGGCAGCAGGATGTAACGCTCGGCCTTGCCGGTATGAATGACATCCACCATGTCCTCCACCGAGGGATTCATCGTCTGGCCGCCGGCGATAATAAAATCGGCCCCCAGTTCCCGCAGCATAGCGGTCAGCCCATCGCCGGCCGCCACGCAAATCAGCGCCGCCGGCCTGGCACCGGCCGGTACCTTAGCAGCCGCTCCGGCATGGTGTTCCTTTTGATCAGCCATATTGTCGATTTTTATATCATGCAAAGTGCCCCAGGTAATGGCCGACTCCAGCACCCGGCCGGGCTGAGCGGTATGAATATGAACCTTCAACAGCTCGGTTCCTTCGGCCACGATCAGCGAATCGCCCAGCGGCGACAACACCCGGCGAGCCTCTTTCACCGTGATGCTGCAGGGTTTGACAATAAACTCGGTGCAGTACGGGTGAACTACCTCGGCCGACACGCCATCGGCCAGGATTAGTTCCCTCGCCATTTCACTCTCCGGGCCGGCATATTCTCCATTAAGTCCGTCCAGGCACCCTCGCAAGAAGACCAGGAGGCCATAACCGCCGGCATCCACCACACCGGCCGCTTTTAAGGCCGGCAGCAGTTCAGGCGTTCTTTGCAGTTCACCTTCCCCGGCGGCAATGGCAGCGATCAGGATATCGGCAAAAGGCCGCCCGTCCCGCACAGCCTGATGGGCTCCCTTGGCAATGCCCTTAGCCACGGTAAGAATAGTACCTTCCACCGGTTTGGTCACCGCCCGGTAGGCATACAGCACGCCGTATTGAAAAGCCTTGCCCAGTCCGGATGAAGTGGCCTGCTCCTTGCCGGCCAGCCCCCTGGCAATACCCCGGAATAATTGGGAAAGAATCACCCCGGAATTCCCCCGGGCCCCCATAATGGCACTGTCGGCAGCCCGCTTGCTGGCCGCACCGATATCGCCTTCGGTTATATCGCCCAACGCCTTGGCCACCGCCCCCAGAGTCAACAGCATATTGGTGCCGGTATCACCATCCGGCACCGGAAATACATTCAGATTATTGATATATTCATGCTCCCGCATAAAGGTCCGGTATGCCCCGGCAATCATGCGCCGGAAATCGCTGCCGGAAATAAGTTCTACCGCCTGCGGCATGCAAATCCCTCCCTGACCGCAACAAATCATTGCAGCCCTTATTGTTCCCGATAGATAATCCCCAATACCTTGGGTCCCAGATGAGTCGCCAATACTGGCCCCAGCTCCTCCAAAGCCACGGCTACGCCGGGAAAGCGCTCTCCCAGCAAGGCTTGCATGGCCAGCGCCTCCTCTTCCATGCCGATATGAGCCACCGAAATGAACTCCAGGCCACTGTAACGGTTTAACTCATCGGCCAGACGGGCCACCGCCCGTCCCTGAGTCCGCACCTTATCCAGCACGCCGACCCGGCCATCCCGGCCTAAATACAACAGCGGCTTAATTTGCAGAATGCTGCCCACCAGCGCCGCGGCGCTGCCGATCCGGCCACCCTTGTGTAAATATTGCAGCGTTCCGGCCATGAAAATGGCCTGGCTCTTTTCCGCCATTTGCCGCAGCCGGACGGCAATCGCCCCGGCCTCCAAATTATTTTCAGCCAAAGTCAGACCGGCCTGAAGCAGACTAACCATGCCGCCGGCCACCGACTGGGAATCGACCACATAGATATTGGCCCCCGTCAACTGCCGCGCCACCGCTTGCGCGCCCTGAAAGGTGCCGCTTAAGCCGCCGGCCAGCGTCAAAACAATGACCGACTGACCGGCCGCCGCCAACGGCTCAAGGACAGTTAAAAAATCGCCGGGCGACGGCTGGGATGTCCGGGGATGCTGCTGATGCTCTCCGGAAAGGCGGAATACGGCGGCGGCGTCCAGCATCGTTTCCGGATACTCTTCCCGGCCATAAATAATCTTTAAAGACACCACATGAATATTGTCATGGGCCGCCAGCATAGTCACCGGCACCCGGCTCGTACTGTCCACCACAAAATGAATACCTGCCATGACACTAACCTCCCCAACGATCCTTCTGTTTTCTTATTTTACCATATTTAGCCGGATAACCCTTGATTTATTCGTACTGTGCGTCCAAACCGACCCGTCTGACTGCGTCGGCAAAAACCTTAAAATAGCCTACCTATGTTTACAGTTCCCCGGGCTATTTCACTTACCTTTTTTCCATATCGTCCCAGGTCAATCCTGACAATATGAAGCATGTCCGGGAATAAATCAACGGCTGCTTAATTTCCCGTACAACAAAGAGGAAATTGTCTATTAAACTCGAAATAGTAAGTATTTTAAGATACTCTCCATTTCGAGGTGTACTGATGCAAAAACAAATGTTTTTCGCTTTGGATATCGGCACGCGCAGCGTAATCGGCCTGGTCGGCGAACAAACCGGTACAGCCATCCGGCTGCTGGCCTCCGACCGCCAGGAGCATCACACACGGGCCATGCTGGACGGGCAAATTCACGACGTCATGGAAGTCGCCAGTATCCTGGACAGCGTAAAAAAACGGTTGGAGCAAACCTGCGGTCCGCTGAAAAAAGTATCGGTGGCCGCAGCCGGCCGGGCCTTATGCACCATCCGTTCCACAGCTCAGTTGGAAACCCATGGCCGGCTGCTGAACGCCGAGGATGAACACGCCCTGGAGCTTGCCGCTATTCAAACGGCCCAGCACCAACTGGCAACCTCCAATGCCGTAGCCGATCCTACCCTGTACTATTGTGTAGGTTACAGTGTCGTCACTTTTTCACTGGATCAATCGGTGCTGAAAAGTCTGATCGGGCAGCGCGGGAAAATCGCCACCATTGAAATTATCGCAACCTTCCTGCCGCGCCAGGTTATTGACTCCCTGCAATCGGCCATCCAAACGGTCGGCCTGGAAATGGCGACGCTTACGCTCGAACCGATTGCCGCCATCAGCGTACTGATTCCGCCCACTATGCGCCACCTGAATCTAACGCTGGTCGATGTCGGGGCAGGTACCTCCGATGTTGCTATCACCCGGGAAGGCTCGGTCATTGGCTTTGGTATGGTTCCCTGTGCCGGCGATGAAATTACCGAGGCTATTTCCCAGTCCTACTTGCTGGATTTTAACGTGGCGGAAAAGGTAAAGCGCCAGTTAAGCGGTAAAGCGAAAAAAGTATCTTTCGTCGATGTGCTTGGCTGTACACACAAAGTAAGCGTACAGGAAATCCTCGATGCCATCGCTCCCACCGTCGGCCAGTTAGCCCAGTCGATTGCCACACAAATTCTCGAACTCAATACAACCGCACCCCAGGCAGTATTGCTCGTCGGCGGCGGTTCGCTGACACCCATGCTGCCCGAAGCGCTGGCGCAGGCCTTGGATGTACCGGCGGGGCGAGTAGCCATCCGCCGTCCGGAAACTATCGACGGCCTGGTCAACATTCCGGCGCCGCTCCAAACACCGGACGCCGTTACTCCCTTGGGCATTTTAAAGCTGTCAGGCAGCCGGACACTCAACTTTGTCAATGTTACCTTAAACGATACCCCGCTCCATCTATTCAACCTCGGCAATTTAACAGTCGCTGACGCCCTGCTGGCAGCAGGCATTGACATCCGCAGTCTTCACGGACGGCCAGGCCTCGGTATCACCATTAGCGTGAACGGACAGACCAAATTTATACCAGGCACCCGCTGCACGCCAGGCTCTATTCTGCTCAACGGCCAGCCGGCCTCCTACGACGATGCCATCACCGAGAACGACATTCTCCGCGTCACACCCGGCGTCGACGGAAACACGCCGTCGCCGGCCCTTAGCGAGGTGGTTGATATCCCCGTCCCCTATACCATTACCCTTAACGACAGCCAATGCCTCATTGAACCGGTCATTACCGTTAACGGTCAACCGGCAGATGGCGGCACGCCACTGACTGACCGTGCCGCCATCATCTGCCAGTTGCCAATCACGTTGGCCGAAGTGTTGGCAGCAACCGGCCATACCGGTTCCTCCATAGAGTATATTTATCAGATCAACGGTACAGAACGGCGCTACCAGGTCCGCCCCCAGCCTGGCCTCCACCGTAACGGCCAGGAATTAGCCGCCCGGCTGTCGACCAAAGTCAAGGCCGGCGATGTCATCACCCTCACGCCGCCGGCTGCGCCAACAGCCGGTGACATTCTTGGTATTGCCCCGGCAACGGAACGGCAGGTTGTTATCAACTTTAACGGCACCCCCTGCTCCATCCCCACCGTGCAGCACACCATCACCTTAAACGGTAAGCCTTGCACACCAAACACTCCGGTGCCCTCGGGCAGCGTGCTGGAATTAACCTCGCTGGAACGGCCCGCCCCGATTATCAGCGATGCGCTGCTGGCAGCCCGTTTCAATCCCCGTTCCCTGCCGCCAACAGCCAAGGTCACCCTGCTCTTAAATGACCAGCCCACCGAATATACCTCCCCTATCAAACAGGGAGACAGTTTAAAAACCATTATCGAATAATAAAGGCTGACGTTATGCTTTCACCAGGCAAAACGTCAGCCTTTGTTTCAGCCTAAGGCAAATATTCCATCAAGGCCGCTTCGTTCAGAATGACCATGCTGCCACTGTCAAAATCAATGACCTTGCCCTTTTTCAGCGAACTTAGCGTACGGGTGACCGTCTCCCGTGTCGTTCCCACCAAACTGGCCAAATCCTGCCGGGACAGCGTCATTTCAATGATAATCTGGCCGTCGGCATTGCGCCGCCCTTTTTCTTTACCCAGCCGCAGCAGCACTTCCGCCGTCCGGGCCGTAACGTCATGCAGCGCCAGATTGGCGATTTTTTGCTGGGCATAAAGCAGCCGCTGGTTGATCGCTTTAATCAGATGCATAGCCAGAGCGTTGTTGTGCAGTGCCAGTTGTTCCAAATCGCTGTTTTTTATCACGCCGACCCGGCAATCCTCCAGCGCCACGGCAGTCGCCGGATAAGGCGCGGTGTTAAACAGGACCACACCGGCAAAAATATCGCCTTCATCTAACAAATGAATAATGTGCTCCCGCCCGTCGTCGGATATTTTGACGATTTTAACTCTTCCCTGCTGTATATAATGGAACCCTTCGCCAGGCTGGCCTTCCATAAAAATAATCATGCCTTTGCGATACAGCCGATCGGTGGTACAAGTCTCAATCTGCCTCAATTGTTCTTCCGTCAAATCGGAAAATATCGGTATTTCATTCAATTGTTTCACACACTACACCTCAATATGACAGAAATGGCCTACTACTACATAATAATTAGTGAAGCGATAGTCTAAATCCTGCAAATGTCACTTAGGTTTTATTCCCAGCACCGTGGAGCGTAAATATTTTTCTTCCTTTCCGGGCAGTTTACTACTGACAATATCTGCGGCGGCCCAGGCGTCTGGCCGGTCGCCGCGAAAAGCTACGGAGGTGCCGCTATGACCGGCTTTATCTGCCTTAACTGCAATACCTGGCTTTCCCCTGCGACCAATACCTGCCCTGGTTGTCAGCAGGCTCTGATCTATGAGGGAGAAACCAAAAATATCCTTGACCGCCTGGAGCCCAATTGCCTGATCAACCGTTATGATGGATCGGATTTGCTGGAGCCGGCTGTTTTCCTAAAATGCGGGCGCAGCAATGCCAAGGTAGCCACCAAGCTGCAGGAATACGCCAAACCGGTCGTAATTCCCAAGCAAAAGGTATACCACTTTAATCAGCAGGTCTTAAGCTCCATTCAGGCACTGCGCAACGAACGGACCGCAGCGATGATGCGCTACGAACAATTAATCCAGAACCATTGGCAACAGCTAAAGCCATACCCCTACGAATAATCCGGTCAAATATCGTCTTTCTCTGCAACATCCGTCATGAACCTGCCGCCTGCTAAATATATATGGATAAAGAAAGAGGCGAGTACCTTGTCAGACCTCAAATGGCAGGATCATGGCGAGGCTATTTCTCACAACACCAGACGTAAGAAGAGCATACCGTAAGTATGCAGGCTGACGACAACGAAGGGTTGCGGCAAATAGACCGTCAGTATTCACCGGCTTAGGACTCAAGGTACTAGTGACTACTATTGCCGGGAGGGTTATCATGGCTGTTACAAACCGTCTTTGCTCCTGCCTGCTCGCTTTGGTCCTGCTCCTCTGCCCAGCAGCCGGGGCAACGGCAGCAGCAGTACCGGACATCAAGGCCAACGCCGCCATTTTAATGGATGCCAAAACAGGGCAGGTTCTCTATAACAAAAATATGAACAAACGGGGCGCCCCGGCCAGTACCACTAAAATTCTGACCGCGATTCTGGCCATCGAAAGCGGCCGGCTGGATGAAATGACCAAGGTCAGTGTTAAATCCTCGTCCACACCCGGCTCCTCCATGCACCTGTATCCCGGTCAGCTCATCTCCCTTCGCGAACTGGTAACAGGCCTATTACTCCGTTCTGGCAACGACGCAGCTGTTGCCATTGCCGAACATCTGGCCGGTTCCAGCGAGGCTTTTGTCGATCTGATGAATCAAAAGGCGGCGGCCTTAGGCGCACTGCACAGTCATTTTTGTAACCCCAATGGTCTAAGCGCCGCCGGCCATTATTCCACAGCCTTCGATCTGGCCTGGATGTCCCGTTATGCTCTAAGCAATCCTATCTTTGCCGACATTGTCAATACGAAAGAAACCACCATCGAATGGCTGGACAAACGGGGCAACGGCCATGACGTAAACTTACGCAACACCAACAAGCTGTTGTGGATGCTGGATGATGCCGACGGAGTTAAGACCGGCACGACCGGCGAAGCCGGTCCCTGTCTGGTGTCCAGTGCCACCAGGGGCAACCAGAAGCTCATTGCCGTAGTGCTCCATGATCATAACCGCTGGTACGATTCGATGCAGTTGCTCAAATACGGCTTTAACGCCTTTGATCTCTATGAATTTGCCCAGGAGAATGAAATCGTCGCCGTACTTCCCGTTGAGGGCGGTTTTGCCGGTGAGGTAGATGCGCTGGTGACATCTTATGCCGCTCTAACCGTGGCGGCTGAGGATTTTCCCCACGTAACGGTCAAAACCGACCTGCCGGACAAATTAAACGCCCCTGTATACCAGGGGCAAAAAATCGGGGAAATTATTTTTTACGTCAACGACCAACCGGTAAAAACGGTGGATATTGTCGCCGCTCAGGCGATTGAGGAACGCACGCTGCCACGGGTGCTGCTCAACCAGTTGACGGCTATGTTTCGCCTGCTATCCGGCTGGGGTGCTCTCTAGACCGGCACCTTGCATCATCTAAATACCTAGCTAAGCTTACCTTCTTTTTCCAACCATCGCACATAGGGCCGATATGTGCGGCCTTCCGCCGCCTTGGGGGACAAAAAACCTTACGAGCTTATCAAGGTACTAAAAGGGCTTACGGTAGAAGAACGGCAGGTATTGCTGAAAGCCGATCTCCCGGAAATTCAAAATAGCCTCGGTACCGCCGACAAACAGCACGCCGCCCGGCTTGAGGGCTGCCAAAAACCGCCGGTACAGGGCATCCTTGGCCTCTTCCGTGAAATAAATAACCACATTGCGGCAGAGTATCAAATCAAAACCCGAATCGAACTTATCCAAGAGCAGATTGTGTCGCTTAAACTCCACACGGGATTTAATGTCATTGCTGATCACATACTGACCATTTTCCTGTTTGAAATGCTTGCTGGCCCGGCTTTGGGAAATATTCTTAAATTCATTGCTGGTATAGATACCCTTCTGTGCTTTCGCCAGAATTTCCACATCCAGATCGCTTGCCAGAATCCGGTGTCTGCTATTGGGCGTCATATCGGCCAGAATCATCGCCAGCGAATAAGGCTCAGCCCCAATAGAGCAGCCGGCACTCCAGATATTCAGCTTCGGGCTTTTCGCCAATAGCTCGGGCAGAACTTTGCTCTCGAGTTCGCTGAACTTTTCCGGCGTCCGGAAAAACTCGGTGACGTTGATGGTCAGGTAGTCGATAAAATCCTTATATAGCACCGGATTGCGGTCAATGAGAGCAAAAAAATCCATATAGGTATGTACGCCGTGGCGGGTCATCAAATTGCCAATCCGCCGCTGCATTTGAGCCGGTTTATAATCGTTCAGGTTAATGCCCGACTTGCTGTTCAATTTTTGCTTAAAGCTCTCCCAGTCTTTCTCGTCCATGTACACGACCCCCAAATTTTCTTATAGTCTGCTTCATATCCGGTTATCCGACCTGTAGCGAAGACCGCCCCGCCTGCTGTTATGCGATATAATCCTTTTAATTATTCGACATAATCCTTGATAATCCTACTAAAAAATACCGGTACGCTACAGCACCGGTATTTTTTCCTATTGCTCAGTCTTAGTTGTACCCCGGCTCTATACCTGGAATTTGCTGACTGAATCCCTAAGCTCCGTGGCCAGATTAGCCAGGCTCTGGCTGGAAGAAGCAATTTCCTCCATGGAAGCCGACTGCTCCTCGCTGGCAGCCGATACAGTCTGAGCCTCGCCGGCCGTCTTCCGGCTCAGGTTCTCGATCTGACTGACCGACTCCACGATTTGCTGGCTGCCCTGAGTCAACTGCCCGATGGCTACCGAGAATCCTTCCACCTGACCGGAAACCTGATTGATCAGCGCAACAATCTCCCGGAAAGCCTGACCGGCGGCATCAACAACCTCAGCTCCCAGCTTGACCTCTTTCGTGCCATTATTCATCGCCGTCACAGCCTCATCCGTTTCCGTCTGAATGCTATTGATCAAAGCGGCAATCTGCTCGGTCGCCAGTTGCGACTGCTCGGCCAGTTTGCGCACCTCTTCCGCCACTACGGCAAAGCCACGGCCCTGCTCACCGGCCCGCGCCGCCTCAATAGCGGCATTGAGCGCCAGCAAATTAGTCTGCCCGGCAATACCGGAGATGGTAGCCACAATTTGCCCGATTTCCTTTGACCGTTCACCCAGCTCGGTTACCAGCCGGGCCGAACCGGTAACGGTCTCTTCAATTTGATTCATCTGTTCAATAGCCCGGCTAACCGCCGCGTCGCCGTCATTGGCCTGGCTGGCAGCCTGGGCCGACTGGGCGGCAACGGTAACGGTATCTTCCGCCAGCTTTTGGATATGGTCCGACATTTGTTCGACCACCTGGACGGTTTCCCGGACCGCTGTCATTTGCTCGCTCGAACCGGCCGCCACCGTGGTAATCGAATCGGCCACCTGGTTAACCGCCAGTGCCGACTGTCCGGCACCGGCCGTCAGTTGCTCGCTGGAAGCGGCCAGTTGATCCGACTGAGAGTGAATTTTCATCACTAAGGCCCGTAGATTATCCCGCATCTGCCGGAACCCTTGCGCCAACTGTCCAATTTCGTCCTCGGTCCTGACTCTAGCCTCCCGGTCGCGCAAATCACCCTGGGCCAGCAAGAGACATTCATCACGGATAATCGCAATCGGTCTGGCCAACTGCCTGGCGATGAGTACAATGAACGAGCCAACCACCAGCAGCGAGATAATCGAGATGATCAGCATGGCTTTCGCCAGCGCTGCCGATTGCCGGGTAGCTTCCACCTCCGGCGCCGCTACCGTCACCACCCAGCGCTGCTCGCCCGGCAAATCAACCGGTGTGGTCACCGCTATCCTGGTCACGCCATCCACAAAGGAATATACTCCACGCGCCTGTTTTCCTTCGTCGGCAGCCGCCTTAAACAGTTGAATCAACCGGTCATCCAGTTCATCCTGCTGCAGCTTTAACTCAGAATTAATCTTTTTCTCCCGCAGGCTAAGCTTGCCTGCCAGATCAGGCCGTTTCGGATGGGCAATAATAAGTCCTGAATCGTCACTAATCTGCCCGTAACCCGAGTCCAGAAAAGTCAGATCCTTAATCTTGGCGGTCAGCCGCTCCACCGAAACCGTCCCCACCAATACACCGGTAAGCTGATTATTATAAATCACCGGTACAGCCAGCACCACCGACAGTTTTCCGGTTGTCTTGGAGACCAGCGGGTCCGACACCGCCGCGTCCTGGCTGGCTTTTACCTTTCTAAAATAATCCCGCTCGCCATAATTGGCTGTGTTTCCTTCACTGTTAATCCCCGTGCCGTCCGGGAAAATGAACACTACGGCATCAAAAGCCCCCAACCGGTTTTTAGCCTCAGCCATGGCCGCCACGATCTGTCCCTTGTCCGCCCCTGACCGGACACGCTGCACACTGGCCAGGTCGGCCAATTGCGCCATCATCAGGCGGACATCGCCCTGAATCTGATTGGCATAATCGGTGCCTACCGCCTTGGCAGTTTGATCAACACTGTCACGCAAGGCACCGGCGGACAGATAGTAACTGACACCGGCCAGGATGCTCAGTCCCACCAATACTAATGGCAACAACATGATCAATAATCGGTTTTGCATATTTTTTACTTTCATAGCTCTCAAATCTCCCCTGCTTTCATCTATTCAAATAAAAATGGACAGCCGGTCTGCTATCCATTCAACGACCTCAACAGCAACCTGGCAGTTATAGCAGCAAATAGTCCTGACCTACGCTTTATGTCCTTACTTTTCAATGCCGCTGCCAAATATGTTGTCATCAATCGACACTATTTCCTCTACGCTTCCGGACTGTCATCCAACAGCGCCACAACGTCCAGTTGTTTCTCTTCTGCCAAATCCACCACACTGCCGCAGTCCAGCCTTACTACCGGCCTGATGCGCAGCAGATCATTAAGCCAGACAATTTTAGCCCTGTTTCCGTCACTCAACAATACCGAACTACCCAAAAGAAAGCGGCGTAAGTTGGACAGGAAAGTGATACAGATTCGGGGGTCCAGCTTGCCCTGCATATCCTGCAGGATATTGTCCACTACCGTAAACGGACGTAATCTTTGCCGGTATACCCGCTGCGAACTCATGGCATCATAAATATCGGCCAGAGCCACAATCTTAGCATATATGTGAATTTCCTTGCCCGCCAGCGCCACCGGATAGCCGCTGCCATCCTCCCGTTCATGGTGCTGCAGAGCGGCCAGCCGTACCTCCTCGCGAAGCTCCGGGCACCTTGACAAAAGGTCATAGCCATGGGCCGGATGGGTTTTAATAATCCGCATCTCCTCATCAGTAAGTCGGCCCGGCTTATCCAGTATATCCTGGGAAATCAGCAATTTACCCACATCATGGAGGAGTCCGGCCAGAATGATATCCTTCAGCTCCTGCCCCTTAAACCCAAGCCACTTTCCTAAAACGCCCGACAAAATGGCCACATTCAGTGAATGCTGAAAGGTATACTCGTTATGGGCCTTTACCCGGTACAGCCGGTCGACCACGCCGACCACGTTGACAAGCAGTTCAATATAACTGTCCACCAGTTCCCGGCATTCGGCAACAGGCACCTCATTAAACGTCCGCACCCGTTCAAAAGTCCGCGTAATCATGCGCAGCGTATCCTCGTAAAAAGAAAAAAAGCGACGCTGAACAGAACGGATTTTATAGGGCATAACCACTACCGCATAAGGCACCTGCCATTTAATGAGGTTTTGGATGAAGCCCTCCGTCAATAATGTGCCCTGTTCCAGCAAAACCTGCCCGGTCTCGGAGACAACCGCCTGCGCCACAATCATCCCCGGTTTCAGTTCTTCCGTTTTTACTCTGTATTGATTAGAAAACACGACACCCTCCACACAAGACCTACTCCGGTCAGATGCCTGCAGATTGAAACAGCGAGCCGCCGGCGTGCCCCGCTAACCCGTCATCTACATTACTTATATGGTATGGCAAAATTATGTACTACGTATTTCTCCGGTATATTATAAAATCCTCGCAACGACTACAAAATATTCGATAAAAATATTATTTTGTCGAACAATGCAAAAAAACTCTCCCCACCGGCAGGCGACCCGCGCTACAAGCGGCCTGCCTACTGACAATGGGAAGAGCTTTTCAGGTCTTTACAGTTATTTCAATACGTCGTTCAACGGGGTGTAAGGCAGCTGCAGCGCCTCAGCCACAGCCTGATAGGTCAGCTTACCGTCAATCACGTTAACGCCCTTTGCCAGCCCGGCATCATCTTTGACAGCCTGAACATAGCCTTTGTTGGCGATCTGCAGAGCGTAATTCAAGGTGGAATTGGTTAATGCCAGCGTCGAGGTACGGGCAACCGCTCCCGGCATATTGGCTACCGAATAATGGACTACGCCATATTTTGTATAGGTCGGTTCGCTATGCGTCGTAACGCGGTCAATCGTTTCCACCGAGCCACCTTGGTCAATAGCTACATCAACAATAACCGAGCCCGGTTCCATTGATTTTACCATGGCCTCGGTCACCAGTTTCGGTGTCTTCGCCCCAGGCAGCAATACAGCACCGATCAGGAGATCGGCTTTTTGCACCCAGTGAGCGATATTATAACTGTTGGACATAACCGTAACAATCCGTCCGCCAAAAATGTCGTCCAAATAACCCAGCCGCTCCACCGAACGGTCTATTACTGTTACCCTGGCTCCCATGCCTACAGCAATTTTAGCGGCATTGGTGCCGACGATACCACCGCCGACAATGACTACCTGGGCCGATGCTACACCGGGAACGCCGCCTAGCAGGACGCCCTTGCCAGAGTTCGGCTTTTCCAGAAACTGAGCGCCAATTTGCACAGCCATACGGCCGGCAATTTCACTCATGGGAGACAAGAGGGGCAAAGAATTATTGTGGCCTACAATCGTTTCATAAGCGATCCCCACTACCTTTTTATCCAGCAACGCTTTGGTCAGTTCCGGTTCCGGCGCCAAATGCAGGTAGGTAAAGAGAATTTGCCCCGCATGGAACAAATCGTATTCCGACGGTTGCGGCTCTTTTACTTTAATAATCATTTCCGCTTTATCAAACAGTCCCTTTTTGTCGGCCAGTATGGTACCGCCCGCCTTTTGGTAACTTTCGTCGGAAAAGCCGCTGCCTACACCAGCCGATTTTTCCACAAGTACAACATGCCCCGACTTACAGAGCGCCTCGGTTCCCGCCGGCGTCAGGCCGACGCGATTTTCATTATTTTTGATTTCTTTTACCACACCAATAATCATTGCTATCTCCCCCAACTGAATGTGCAAAGTAATGGAACGTTCTTATATTATGCATGATTCATGCCAACTTTATAAAAAACAATAAAAAATAAAATACTTTTTTATCACCCTTACTAACAGCATCCCTTTCATGGACAAAAAAGAAACTCACCAGCCAAAAGCTTGATGAGTTTCCCTATTTTGGTTACTTTTAATTCCATATCAGGTATGATTCGTTTCCTTTGGAAACTTATGTTTCCATTTAGTGTCTCATCCGATGGAAAGATGTAGTATGGCACCGAGAATTTTTGCCGTCAGGCGAGACGGAGGAGACGCGCATATCGGCTATATGCAAGTCGACGACAACGAAGACTGACGGCAAAAGGGGCCGGTGGTCTGCTGCAGATTTCTGTCGGATGAGACACTAGTCCCGAATGTAGATTCTAGGGACTCGTTTGCTGACCATACAGACTACTTCATAATTAATCGTCCCCATATGGCGGGCCACTTCGTCGGCCGGCAGTTCTGCACCGCCAAACAGCAGCACCTCATCGCCGCCGCGGGCTTCGGGAATATGGGTAACATCAATCATGCACTGATCCATACATACACGGCCGACCAATGGTGCCCGCCGGCCCCTTACCAGTACACTGGCCTTACCGGCCATCAGACGGCTCCAGCCGTCGGCATAGCCCACAGGCAAAGTGGCAATCACACTGGGCTTGTCCGTCACAAAGGTACAGCCATAGCTGATAGGCGTACCGGGCGGTACTTCCTTGCTATGACTGATTCGTGCCTTTAGCTTCATCGCCGGTTCAAGCAAAAAAGAAGGCTGTACTTCCGCCGAAGGCAACAGGCCGTACAGAATAATGCCGGGTCGGACCATATCCAGTTGCATATCCGGCAAATCCAAAACAGCGGCACTATTGGCGATATGCCGGAGCGGCACCGCAATGCCAGCCTCCTGGATCGTCTGAAGCGCCGCCGTAAAGAGTGCATACTGGCGGTGGGCATAGTTCTTGTCCTGGCTGTCAGCAGCCGCCAAATGCGAAAATACCCCTTCCAGCTCAAGGCCCGGACAGTCCTTAACCAACCGGGCAAAATCCGCCGCGTCCTCCGGCCGGATGCCAATGCGTCCCATGCCTGTATCTATCTTTATATGGACCTTGGCCAGCTTGCCGCTGTGAGTAGCCGCCCTGGACAAAGCCCTGACCATATCCTCGTTATAGACTGTCTGAGTAATCTGATAAGCGACGAGCAGTTGTGCCTGCTCCGGCGGCGTATAACCCAGAATTAAAAGCGGCGCCGTCACGCCGGCCTGCCGCAATTCAATGGCCTCACTTAAAAGCGCTACCGCCAGATAATCGGCCCCCTCCCGCAGGGCCAGCCTGGCCACTTCCACCGCGCCATGGCCATAGCCATCGGCTTTTACCACAGCACAAAATTTAGTCTTAGGCTGTAGCAACGCCTTTATATTCCTGATATTGTTCTCTATAGCCGACATATTGATTTCAGCCCATACCGGCCGAGTCAGCATACGAATCCCTCCTCCGGCGCAACCTCAGTTCGTCATAGCTGAAACTGCCGCCCTTTGTTCTTTTTCATTTTACTCCGTTCGTACGCTACAATCAACCTATCCAAATGGGCGCTTAATTCATTTACTTCCGGGTCTGCGAAATTGCCTCGCTTAGCAATTACCAGCTCATGCAGCCTGGAACGCTCCTTCTCGATTAATTGCTGCTGTTTTATCAGGTCAAACATTCATTTCTTCCTTTCCCCTTGCTTTGCGCCCTTCACTGCCCTCCGGAGCCTCCGCTAAGACAGTTTGACGTACCTTCTACTTCTCCGAGCACGATTTCTCTCCGGTTCTCTCGCCGGAAATGGCAGACAGCATTTGATTTTTTTCTCTAATATAGAATCCGCTGCCTCTGCTTCCATAATATACCTCATTATAACTTGTGCCTTGGCACTGTTCAATAGCAAATTTTGTCCAATACCCCTTTGTTTTTCGACGGCCAAAAGGACGAAAAAGTCCGGCAAATACCATGAATCAGACTTAATCCGGCCCGGCAATATAACAAAAAAAGCCGGAGTTATTACCAGTACTGGCACTATTTAACGTTGGACTTGCGGCATAAGGCTGCTCATTTTGGTTGATAATAACCTTACTACGAAATCAAGGAGGTGATTATCAATGTCAAGAAGCAACAAACCTGTAAACGCCGCTGCGGAAAACGCTTTAGATCGCATGAAGCTGGAAATAGCTTCTGAACTGGGCATCGCCGACCGCGTCCGCTCGCAGGGCTGGTCGACCATGACCTCTGCCGACTGCGGCCGTGTAGGCGGACATATGGTCCGCAAGATGATCGAACAATATGAATCCTCGATGGGCGGCGCCAGCACTGGCAGCACCAGCGGTACGCTGACTGCTCAGTACGACGCGAACAACAAGGCTTAATCCTCTCCCCATACAAACAAGGCGGCTAATAACCGCCTTGTTATGGTTTTCCCGCCGGCTTACTATGTAGCCGGCTATTTATTTGACAAAAAAGCAAGGGCACCGGCAAGTCGGCCGGGCCCTTATCTTTTGCGCCTTAGCAGCGTAAGCATATCCGGCCGTTCTCTGGTATTTAAGAGGTTGGCCGCCGTTAGCCCTCCCTTACGGGCAACCGCCACACCGTAAATGACAGAATCCAGCTCGGCCACCCCATGGGCATCGGGATTGACCGACAAAAGAACTCCTTTTTCCCTGGCCACCCGGCACCAGGTCCAGTCTAAATCCAACCGGTAGGGACTGGCGTTAATTTCAATGATGGTCCCTGTATCCGCCGCTGTCTGAATGATCTCCGTCATATCCAAGGGATACTCCTCGCGGGCCAGCAGGATGCGTCCGGTAGGATGCCCCAGCATGGTGACATAGCGATTTTGCATAGCCTTTTTCAATCGCTTGGTTTTCTCCGCCTCGCTTTGGCGAAACGCCGAATGCACCGAAGCAATAACAAAATCAAACTGAGCCAGTATATCGTCGGGATAATCCAGCGAACCGTCCGGCAAAATATCGCTTTCAATTCCCGCCAGAATCAGGCAGTCCGGCCGGTTGGCATTAAGCCGCTCGATTTCCTGACGCTGTGCCCGTATCTGCTCCAGCGAAAGACCACCGGCATACACGGCCGTCCGGCTATGGTCGGTTATCCCGATATAAGACCAGCCCCGCGTCGCCGCAGCCTCGCCCATAGCGGCCAAGCTGGCCGTACCGTCCGAGTAGGTGGTATGCATATGAAAGGCGCCGCGCAGATCGCCAGGCTGTACCAACACCGGCAGGCGCTGCTGCGCCGCCAGAGCGATTTCCCCCTGGCCTTCTCTCAGCTCCGGCTCCGGGTAACTCAGGCCCAGCTTCCGGTATATATCCTCTTCAGCCGCCAGCGGCACCGCCTTCCCGTCGGCATTCACCAGCCGGCCGTCGGCCAGAGTCCATTCCTGTTCACCTGCCAGGCGTCTGAGCTCCGCCACATGCTGGTCATTGCCGGTAAAAAGACATAGAGCCGCCGGAAAATCCTCCAACGCGGCTACCCGGACAAGCAGCGAAATTCCAACCGACAATACAGCTTGAAAACAGCTTGTTTCCGGGCTTGTTACCTGCTCCACACCGGGCATGGCGGTCAAAATGCCCTCCAGCGTGGCTAGCCCGGCCGCATCGGCCTGTACTACAATGACGATTTCCCGCACGGTTGGGCAGCGCCGCCGGACAGCGCCGGCTACCCGGGCGGCCGTCAGCCCGTCCTGCTCCAGCAAATAAGCGGCTATGCGTTCCGCCAAAGGCCACGCCTCAGCCAGCAATAAACTTCCCTGGAATTTTTTCATATATTCAATCCCCCGCAGTACGGCCTGCTGTGTTTTCTCGCCAAACCCGTTCAGGGCGATCAGCCGGTTTTCCCGACAGGCATATTCCAGCTCGCCGATGGAGTCGACGCCGAGAGCCGCGTGAACGGCCATTGCCTTTTTCGGTCCCAGCCCCGGAATCTTGACCAATTCCAGCAAGGACGGCGCCACAGTCGACTTAAGCTGCCGGTATTCTTCAATTGTTCCGGTTTCGGCATATTCCGCAATATGCCGGGCAATAGCCCGGCCAATTCCTTTGATTGTTTCCAGCTTGCCGCTCCGGTACAATTCATCCAAATCCTCCGTTGATTTGCCAATTGCCCGGGCGGCGCCCTGATAGGCCCGTACTTTAAAAGTATTTTCTCCGGCAAGTTCCAATAGCAGCGCCATAGTTGCCAGCAACTCCGCCAGTTTCTGTCTGTCCATCGCCATCACCTTGCCTCAAATGTCACGGTTATTTCACTGCCGGAGTTGACCGGCGTCTGCGGCACAATACTTTGGCTCACCGCCACCCCGCTTCCCACCGGCAACATGGCCAGCCCGAGCCTGTCCAGAATTTCCGCCGCCTCCCGCACCGTTTTACCGGACAAGTCAGGCATCGCCACCGTCCCTGTCGCCGACGCCGCCACAGCCGGCGCTGCGGGCGGCGGCGTTTGGGCCGGCAATGCGGCAGTATTGGTCGTGGGCAGTGCATTGGTCGAAGGAGGAATATTCAAATACCGCATAATCTGGGAAGCGATCTCGCTAAACACCGGAGCTGCAATTTCGCCGCCATAATACATGCCGTCAGGGTCGTCAATGACGATCAAAACGCTGATTTGCGGATCTTCCACCGGCCCGAAGCCTACGAAGGAGGCAATGTAATGGCCGGCTTCATAGCCACCGCTCTTTTCATTCAACTTTTCCGCCGTACCCGTTTTGCCGGCAAAGCGATAGCCGGGAACGAACGCATTTTTCCCGCCGCCTTCGGACACGACCTTTTCCATCAGGCCCGCCAGCGTATGAGCTGTATCGGATCGAATTACCTGCCGGACGACATCGGTCGGGGTCGCGCTGAACACACTGCCGTCAGCATTCAGCATTTCTTTTACAATATGCGGCTTTAGCAATACACCGTCATTGGCAATGGCCGATACGGCGGTAATAAGCTGCAGCGGCGTTACGGCAATACTCTGCCCGATCGACATAGTCGCCAGATCGGAATCCCTCATCTCGTGAGGATCAAACAAAATACCGCTTTCCTCCCCTTCCAGCTCAATGCCGGTTGTTTTGCCAAACCCGAAATTCCGTACATAATCATTGAGCTTAACGGCGCCAACCCGCATCCCGACCTGAACAAAGCCGGTGTTGATCGATTGCTTTATTATATCGGTAAACGAGATATTTCCGTAGCTTTCACCGCTCCAGTTGCGAATACGCCGGCCGGAAACCTCAACAAAACCGGTATCGACAAACCGTTCCTCCGGCGATACAAGCCCTTCCTGTAAGGCCGCGGCGGCAACAACGCTTTTAAAGGTGGAGCCTGGTTCATAAATAATTGAAATGGCCCGGTTTTTCCATTCCTTTTCGCTGTACTGGCCAAAATAATTGGGGTTATACCCCGGACGGCTGGCCATAGCCAGCACTTCCCCGGTGCGGGGGTTCATCACAATTGCCGTAGCCGCGCTGGCTTTGGTTGCGCTCATCACCTTATCCAGGCTTTGCTCCACAATAAATTGAATAGTGCTGTCCAAGGTCAGCTTAACGCTTTTGCCTTCCTTGCGGGGCAGAAAATTAAAGATAGACTTAAAAATAGGAGTGCCATGACTGTCCGTCTCAATCGTAGCTTCCGACAGCTTGCCTTTGATCACTTTATCCAAAGCAAGTTCCATGCCCTCCAAGCCGACGTCGTCGGTTCCGACAAAACCAAGCACATGGGCCGCCAAGGTATCGTTAGGATAGTAACGCTTGCTTTCCTCGATGAAACCTAAACCTTTTATATTATTCTTTTCAATCAATTCCGCCACTTTCTGAGAAACATCGGCATCCAGCATGCGCTTTAACCAGACGAAATGCCCCTCCCGCCCCAGCGCTTCCTGCAAGACACCCACATTCATGCCTAATACCGGCGCCAGAACAGCAGCAACCGACTCCTTATCCGGTTTCAGCATGCCCGGATCGGCATAAAGGGATTTTGTCAGACAGCTCAGCGCCAGTTCCCGTCCGTTGCGGTCATAGATTGTACCGCGCGGCGATTGCAACACTTTATTGTCGATCAGTTGGTGCTGTACCTTCAAAGCAAGATTTTTGCCGTCGACAAACTGAATCCAGGCAATTCGCCCAATCAGACCGGTAACGGCCAACAGCAGCAGAGTAAACAATATTGCCATGCGGCGCTGCACCCGCGGTGCCGCAGTTTGTATCGGTTGACGTATGCTCATGTATTTTCAAGCCTTTCTTGGAAGTATTCGCAGACTATGATTATATATACTATATGAAAGCTGTCTTTACCTGCCGGATACCGTCAAACAGCAGCGAAATGCAACGGAAGAAATAAAGAGGACGCAGCGGCGCGTCCTCTTTATCTTCTTCCAAAACCTTATTTTTTCAGCCATTTCCGTCTTTGCAGAAACTCGGCCAGCCAAGGACCGACATAGGGCAAAATACGAATATCCTGTTCCACCAGACCGCCGGTCAGGATTAATACAACCCCGTATATCAGACTGCCGGCCACGATAGCGGCAGCGGTGGCGATAAATACGCCGCCGGCTGCCAGCAGGCCAAAAACAGCGTAAATCACGCCACCCATGGCGACACCGGCAACCAGCATTTTACCTGTTTCCACAAGATCAATACTAAAGCCGGTATAACGTTTTACAAAATAAATATTCAGTATGGCAGCCACCGCATAATCGGCTACCGTTCCCCAGGCAGCACCGACGATACCCCACCAGGGAAGCGCCACCAGAATCCAGTTAATCAGCACTTTCACCAGCAGGGAAATCACCATATTAATCAACGGGATGCTGGTATGGCTTAAGCCCTGCAAAATACCGGTCGAAACCTGCTGCATGCCCAGAAAAAATATGCCGATGACCATGACGGCGACGGTAGTCCCCGCCTCCGGCGCTCCATAAAAAATCTGCGACACCGGTGTCGCCAGAATACTAAGCCCGATACAGGCAGGAATGGTAATTAAATTGGAAATGCGCATAGCTGTGGCCACTCGTTGATAAGACATCTGCCGGTCCCCCAGGGCGGCGGCTTCTGAGATGGCCGGCACCAGGCTTAAGGCGAGGGAAGCCGTCAAAATGGTGGCCATATTGACCAGCGGCAGCGCCATGCCGGTCAGGTAGCCGTATAATTCGGTCGCCCGTTCGACGGAAAACCCGGCCGTCTCCAGACGAAGCGGCACGATGAGCAAATCTAAAATAGCTACCACGGGCAGCAGCATCTGGGCCAGCGAAACCGGAATAGATAGCTTGACAATCCGCTGGATAATGCTGCGTTTAGTCTCCTGAACGGTACAAGCCACCTGATCCTTCAACTTTTCCTGGTATCTTTTCTTGAGTTGCCAGTAATAGGCCAGCAGTACCCCCAGGGCGAATACGGCACCAGGCGCGGCACCAAAGGTGGCACCTGCTGCCGCGTATTCCAGTCCCTGCGGCAGCAGCATGCTGGCAAAGGCTATCATCGTCACTACCCGCACCAGTTGCTCCACGATCTGCGACACAGCCGTAGGAGTCATAAACTGCCAGCCCTGAAAATAACCCCGAAAGCTGGAAAGCAGGGTCACAAAAAACACAGCCGGAGCCAAGGCAATCAGCGAATGATAGGCCCGGGCGTCCCGTACAAAATGTGTATCAATCAGCCAGCCAGCGCCAAAGTACATCAGCAGGCTCATAATCAGACCGGTGATAGCCATAACGGACAGCGAAACGGTAAATACCCGTTTCGCTCCTTTAAAGTCATTGTTAGCCAGCTTTTCTGCCGTAACGATGGAGATAGCTACCGGGAAACCGGCCGACGATACGGTAAAAGCCAGTACATAAATAGGAAAAGCCAGTTGATAAATTCCAATCCCTTCCGCGCTTAGCACCCGTGACAAAATCATCCAGTTTAGCGCACCGGTCACCTTGACAATGGCGCCGCCAATGGTCAAAACCAGTGTCCCTTTCAAAAACGCATTGCTCATCTATCCTATGTCTCCGTTCCACTTTTTCTGACATTTCTTCAAATAATCATGATTACATCTGCGGCATAGCCATAGTATCCTCAATCTGCGGAAAAATCACCCGTCAGCACTAAACTTTTGTCAGGATATAATCAAACCGCACTAACCGTGCGCCAATACTTACATTTTACCTTGTTCCACTCATTTTTTAAACCATTATCTTTGTACTAACCTCCAGCAACCTGAAAATAAATTGTAAAAACCGTCCCCTTGCCCGGCGAAGATTCCACCTCAATCGTCCCTTCGTGACGGTCTACAATATTTTTGCAGACAGCCAGCCCCAGACCGGTCCCCTCCGCTTTGGTCGTAAAAAACGGATCAAACACTTTGTCGAGAATATCCTGGGGAATTCCACAGCCCGTATCAGCAATGGACAGCCGGATTCTGCCGCCTTCCCGGCCGGTCCGGATCAGCAGGTTTCCCCGGCCGGTCATGGCTTCAATTGCGTTGCGGGTCAGGTTTAAAATCAACTGTTTTGTTTCCTTGCTGTCCAAATAGGCCTGAGGCAATTGGTCGGCCAATTCCACCTGAAGGTCAATGCCCTGCTTGATAGTATCAGCAAAAATGAGCGGATATAGCCCCTGGATAATATCATTGAGGCTGTACCGCCCCATTTCGAGTTCCCTGTCCCGCGCCAGCGACAGGAAATCGGAAATAATGTCGTTAACCCGTTTCAATTCGTCCATAATCAGAGCAAACTTACTCTTTGAACGTTCCTCCGCCTTTTGCGCCATCATCTGAACAAATCCCATTACTACTGTCATGGGGTTGCGAATTTCATGGGCCACGCCGGCCGCCATTTGCGATACGAGCTGCAGCCGGTCCAGGCGGCTGATCTCCCGGCCCAGCTTTTCCTTGGTTGCCACTTCAGTCTGAACTGCTGTCTGCAATTGAACCAGCCGTTCAAACAGCGGTATCAGCGCAGGATATTCCCGCAGCCGCGCCGGCAATGCGTCGAACTGCCGCCACTCCTCCACCAGTTGGCCCAGACCGTTTTCCATTCTTCTAAATAACTGCCATAGCAAGATCATCGCTAAAAACCAGCAAACAAAAAATACCGCCAACCGCCCCGCCGTCGGCCACATCACTGCGGCATCCCAAGGCCGCGACTTGCAATTGACCCACACATGGCCCCGTACATGGCCTAGCGTCACCGGATAAGTCAACAGCAGTTGCTCCTTCCCATCCCAGGTGAAATCGTTTTCTATATATGGCATGCTGACGCGCTGCAGCTCGAAATCCTGCAGTGGGTCAACCAGCACCGTTCTTCCCAGCAAACTGCAGTTAAAAGGCGCCACAGCCACAACCTGGAGATCCTCCAGATAAAACCCCAGAGAATAAAGCGGATATTCTTCGGCAAATTCATTCAGCACCGGCTGCAGGACCGCATTGATCCGGGCCCGTTTCTGCCGTTTCGAAAAGCCGTCCGTCAAAATCCCCTGGTTGTCCAGCCCTTCCAGCACCGGCAAAAGCCTGCCTTCCAGCATGGCGGCAATTTTTAATAATTCCCGCTCTTTCTTTGTTGCATCAAGCTGTCGCTGATCGTTCAAGTGAACTAAAGCAAAGAAAAGAAATCCAACAGTCATTACCACTGCGATCACAAGACAGGCACGCTTATGAACTGCTATCGGCATCAATAGGAGTTCCCCCTTTTTCCGCTAGAAAACATAACCCTATAAATAATAAAGCGTCATGTGCGCTCCGATGATCTCCATGTGCTGATTTATCTCCACGCTACTGCCCGACTCCGCGATTTTGAGAATACAAATTAAAAATTTCATTCGCCAAGCAAATCCACAGTCCTGCACCACATCGATATTTTCCTCATAACTTCCATGAGTTTGTTAAAAGCTCATCATTACACCACTTTACGATCAGCAATGATAAATACCTAATAAAAGCTTTGCCTTAAAAGGCAAAGCTTTTATCAGATGACCTGTATGCAAATATAGATATCCCAGACAAGCACTTATACAGAGCTTAGTTTGTGACAGACGGCTTTTGCGCGGCAGATTTGGACAGAACATCCTTAAAACTGCCCGATGGTTTTCTTTTCCCCGCCATGGCATTTTGCCGGCGGTCATTATCACGATATTGCAGGTCAATCCTTTGAACAGGTTGTATCGCCATAACTCTGGTAATCATATTTTCGCCCTCCTTGGCTCATATAATACCTTCTATTATATATATCGTGATGAACCGTCCGGATATTAAGACGATACTGATTTTTTGGCAAAAATCAGTCAGCAATAATTCAGGAAAGCTATTTATGTATTTTAGAATTTATGATACCATTAACAAGATACCTTCTTCAACATCTTACTGCCAAGAAAGGACTATCCTGATTTATGGGTTTGTTAAGTATTTTTTCTTTTGCTTTTTCTTTCTTTATTCTTTGGAACACCGTAATTGACATATTTTTACCGGCTTCTGCCGGCGAAGTATTCGCTGAGGAGGAGGATGCCGAATTCGCGACCAGCGAAAGCGAGCTCCTGTCCCTCCTATTGTCGGCCGTGATGAATCTCGGCTGGATGGGCTACGTTTACTACACGGTACATACACCACTGTCGGGCCTTTTATATTCGATAGCGCCGCTTTTTTTCATCGCCGAAATGTTCCTGCTGATCAAAGCTTCCGATCAGGTGCTTGAACAATCCGGTGATTTTATCGCCGCCGGCATGTTCTTTTTGCAAGTCTATTTTTCCTTGCTCTATCTTGCTTATTGTCTTGATATGCTGGGGAGCTTTTTTTACGGAGCCGCCCATTCCTGGTTACAGTGACCCGCTGATTTAATGGACCTGCCAGGCTGACAAGGAAGTAAATCACAGGAATAGCAGTCCTATTCCAGGTTTTGCTGACACAGCCAGAGGAAAAAGATCCGCCAGAATGCAGTGCGAATAAATCAGTGGTTCCCTAAGAATAAAAAGGGAGGTTTTCTTGGCTGTTTTGCCAAGAAAACCTCCCTTTTTTATTCTTTATCGTCCCGTAAAGCCATTGCTACATGATGGTGCGGACCGGCCCAGGGAAGACGATCTCCGTCGTTCAGGCTGAACCAGCGGGCGTTGTCCGGCAGCTCCGACGCCGTGGACAGCAGGCGGCAGCGATAAAAGGTCAAATGCCATTGACGGTGGCTAAAGGTATGAACCACTTGCCTTTCTGCCTCCAATACCCGGACCTCCAGAAGAAATACCGACTGCAGCCAGTCCCGCAGTTGATCCGCTTCCGTCAATGCGTCCCTAAGCTCTAACGACGGAAACTCCCACATGCCGGCCAGTAAGCCGGAGACCGGGCGCTGACAGATCAGATAGCGACCGTCCTGTTCCAGCAGCGCGGCGGCCAGACTGACCTTAACCGGCGCTTTTTTAGGGGACCGCACAGGCAACACCTCCTGCACGCCCCGTTCCCGGGCCAAGCACAGATTCCGGAGCGGGCATTCCGGACAGCGGGGCCGCTGCGGCACGCAGATCATGGCTCCCAGATCCATCAATGCCTGATTAAAGTCCCCCGGCCTATCCTTGTCTATTTGCTCCTGCACCAGACGGTGAACTGCCCGCTTGGCCGGAGCCTTTAAAATATCCTCTTCCAAACAGAACAACCGGCTGAAAATCCGCATAACATTGCCATCTACCGCCGGGACACGGCGATTATAGGCAATGCTTAAAATTGCGCCGGCCGTATAATCACCAACACCCGGTAAAGCCCGAACCTGTTCCCCCTCTTCCGGCATGCTGCCGCCATATGCGGCGCAAACTTCCCGGACACCAGCCAGCAAGTTTCTGGCCCGGCTGTAATAGCCCAAGCCCTGCCAATAGGTCAGCACCTCCTGCTCCGAGGCCCGGGCCAGTTCTCCGGGGTTGGGAAAGCGGGTAATCCAGCGTTTGTAATAGTCTTTAACCGCTTCCACCCGGGTTTGCTGCAACATAATTTCCGACACCCATATTTTATAGGGGTCCTTGTCCCGCCGCCATGGCAAATCACGGGCATTTTTATCGTACCAGTCAAGCAGCAGGGCCGCAATCTTCATACCTGTTCTCCTTTGTGCTGTACACTTTATGTTACGTATTATACCATAATACCCTGCTTCGCCTGAATATATGGAACATCTTGCAGTCTTTTTCCAACTCCCGTTGTTGTCGTCGCCTTTATATATCCGATATGAGCGGCCCCTTCGCCTTGCGGAACAAAAAATCCAGAAATATTTTTTTATTTTTTCGTACAATGTATAATTCATCCAAAATAGCGCAATAATAGTAGTGCATGAAGATTTTCTAAACTTTCTCCTCTCCCACTTTACAAGCCGGTCGCTTCGATCGGCTTGCTTTTTTTATGTTGGGAGTGTGGCAACGAGTATTCATTCCCTAGAAAGCCCGGGGCAGCGTGACAATAAAGGAAGCCCCTTGGCCTGGCCGGCTTTTTACCGTAATTGTCCCGCCATGAGCTTCAGTAATCCATTTGGCGATCGACAGTCCCAGACCGCTGCCGCCCATCTCCCGGGACCGTTCCTTATCCATCCGGTAAAACCGTTCAAAAATCATCGCCTGCTCACTCTCAGGAATACCGGGACCATTATCGCTTACTCTCAATATCACCTCATCCGCCTTAGCAGCCCGCTCCAGATTGATCATCACCCGGCCGCCGGCGGGCACATATTTTATTCCGTTATCCATTAGGATCAGCAATAATTGATTAATGCGTTCTTTATCGGCAAAAACAAGTAATGAAGTTTCGGCGGAGCTAAAATCAATTTTTATAGTCTTCTCCACTGCCAGGTGCTGCATAGTCCTGACGGCCTGCTTCACCAGTGGCACCAAGTCAAAGTTTTCCTTAAAAAGGTTGATTACTGCGGCATCAGCCCTGGCCAAGGTCAGCAAGTCACTGATCAGCCTAGTCATTCGCCTGATTTCGTCCTTCATATCGGCCAACACCTGCCGTACAAAACCCTGTTCCTCATTTTGCTGCTCCGCCTGAACCGCCTCCACCGAAGCCATCAGTACGCTGAGCGGCGTCCTTAGTTCGTGCGAGGCATCAGCCACAAAATCCCGCTGCCGCTCATAGGATTTTTTTATAGGAATCATCGCCCGGCCGGCCATGATATAGCCGCCGGCCGAGGCAACCAGCAAAAACACCAGGGAAGCCAGTGCCAAAATATACAGCAGCGTCTGTAAAAGCTGATAATACTGACTGCTGTCACGACCGACATACACCGTACCTAGCTGTTCCTCCCCATGCATGACCGGCAGGGCAACCAGCATCAGCAGCAAATCCTTATCGGTATCCGGCAAATCCACCGGCAGCCGCACCACTTCGCCCATTGGCGCATTCCAGTGAGCAATTTTGTCGAGCACAATATCTTCAATGTTAGCATTAGGCTTTTCCGCTGTAATCATCTTGCCTTTATTATCAAACGCATAGGCAAACATTCGGCCCATATCCCGGTTCTCCTGATCCTGAAAGGCCTGTTGCAGTAAATCACCATGCATCATCACAGCAGCGTGTTCTCGGGCCTCCTCCTCGGCAAACAGCAGCACTTCATCCTTCTCGTTTGAATACACCACCCACGACAAGCCAAAATAAGTGCTCACCACAAAGGCCAGTAAGAAAAAACCCATAAAACCGGAATACAAAAAAGTGAGCCGCCATCTGATCTTGGTGAACATCTACGCTTCCTCCAATTTATAGCCGATCCCCCGCACTGTTTGGAGTAAGCCGTTGCTGCCGCTGGGATCAATTTTTTTGCGCAACAGACGAACATAGGCGTCCAAATTATTGGACGTAACCTCCGCCTCCAAGCCCCATACGCGGTCAAGAATCAGTTCTCTGGGCACAACCTGTCCCTTATTTTGCAGCAGCATGTCCAGAATCTGAAACTCCCGGCCGGAAAGCTGAGTCTTACTCCCGTCAGCCTGGCGCAGTACCCGGCTGGTCCGTTCCAGAGCCAGCCCGCCAAACTCAACGACATCCTCTTTTAGTTGATGAGAACTACGCCGGCAAAGCGCCCGCAGGCGCGCCAGCAATTCGGAAAACTCGAAGGGTTTCACCAAGTAATCATCGGCGCCGGTATCCAGGCCAAGCACCCGGTCTTCCACCGCGTCCTTGGCGGTTAACAGCAAGATGGCCTGATGATAACCCGTCTGCCGCAACTCTTCACAAACCGCCAAGCCCGTTCGTCCCGGCATCATCCAATCCAATATAATGACATCATAAGGCGAATATGCCGCGTACTCAAGCGCCATATCACCCCTAACCACCCAATCTACCGTCATTCCCTCTTTTTGCAGCATGTGCTGAATCAAATTCCCCAACCGCCGGTCGTCTTCCGCCAACAAAATGTGCATAACCATTCTCCGTTTTTATTTTCATACTACCATTGTTTCAACTATTTTTCCAGTTTATACAAACAGTACTCCTCGGAAGCACCTACTTTAGCATAGGTATAGCCTTTCGCCTCTTGTTCAAAATCATTCGTCTTATCAGTCGTTACAACTACAAGGACCGGTCCGGCTTGCTTATATAACTCCGGCAAGGTACTTTCCGGCATAGTATATTTCAAAGACCAGTTCAGCCCGGTTTGCGAGGGTTTATCCTGTTCGGGGGACTGCATCTTTACCAAAAGGTTGCCACTATAGAAAACGGCCGAGGTACTATAAAACTGATAAGTGCCTATCGTATAGCCGGCATAAGGGCGGAGCAATTCGGCTAGCTCCTTGCCCGACCGTTCCCGGGCTGCATCAGGTAAGACTAAAACCGAAACGAGAAAATAAAAGCAGAGCATTCCGGCACAACCCGCCCAAACCATGGCCCTGGAGCCGCGCCGCTGACCGCGCCACCAGGTATAGCCAATAAGCGCCAGACTAACCGCCACCAGTCCACTAAACGCCGTTAAAGAGGTAAAAGGATAACTGGCGCCGAGAAAGACGGCAAAGGCCAAGGCAAACGGCGCCAGTATACAGGCGGCGCTATTCTTTATACTCCGTTCCGTCACATACAGCACCGCCAGAATTACCACCGGAAACAGCAGCGGAAAGGTGTAGGTCGGGTATTTGGTGGCCATGCAGGAGTAAACGATTAAATACAGCAAGGCCCATAAGGTCAGCAGCGTGTATAGAGAGTCTTTGCCCAGTTTTTTCAACCCGGTGTACAATCCACCCAGGGCTAAGCCGTTCCACGGCAGCGTGCTGACCAAAAATATCACAATATAATAGTAAAATACATCACCCTTGGGATGCTCCGACACCGTCGCCCGCAGATAATTGTTAACGCCAAAGAAAGCATTCCAAAAAGCATCGCCATAGGCAAAAAACATATACCCATACCAGGGCAACACTACCGCCAGAAAGAATAGGCCTCCCGAAAAAAGGCGAAGCTCCTTATATTCAGACCAATTTCGCTCCCAGGCAAGAAAGAGCACAATAATCAACGCCGGCAGCACCAGGCCAACCGGTCCCTTGGTTAGTACCGCCAGCGCCATGCAAAGGTACATCCCCAGATAGCGGTATCTCGTCTTATCCCGCCGCGTATAGCTCAAATAAAACAATGCCACTGCCCCATTGGCAAACACGAAGAGAATCATATCGGTAATCAGCAGCTTCGACAATAAGAAATATTGGAAGGAAGTCGCCAGCAGTCCGGCCGCCAGCAGTCCCTGGCGTGGCGTGGCCACCTGAGAGACAAACCATTCCATGAGCGCCACACCGCCGGCACCAAACAAGGCTGGTACCAGCCGAGCCGCCCACTCGTTCACGCCAAAAAGTGTAAAGGAAAGGTTCAACATCCAGTAAACCATGGCCGGCTTATCAAACCATACATGGCCGTAAATCTGTGGCGACAGCCAGCTATTGGCCGCCAGCATTTCCTTAGCCGTCAAAACATAGTTGGATTCCACCGGATCAGTAATGGGAAGTTGCTGTCCAAAGCTGGCAAATAACATAAATACAGCAATAAATAGAAGAATTCGATATATATTTTTCATAATTTCACCAACTTTGCTCATTCTTTCCTGAGCACTACCACATTGTCCGCTACCGCAACAAGCTGCAGTTCTTGCTGCTCTGCAGGCGGCAAGCTCCGGTAGTTTTTCTCCTTAACAACAAAATAAATTGGTCTTGATGTACTTTTCATATTGTCCAGTACCTGATTGATCGACGTAAGTTCCTTACCAGGCTGTTCCGTATAGTAGGCAAAGCCTGGCCGGAGAAACTTTTCCACATAGACCGGCGCCTGCCCGTCATACTGGGCCTTAAAGTCAGCAGCCACATCCTTAACCGACAGGGCCGGCGCCGCTGCCGGAAATAGGCTGGTCATCAAAACGGCAATAAATAGCAGCATGCCGCCAGTAAGCACTCCGACAAGCCGTATCGCCCGGCCCTGTTTTACAGCCAGCCAGGCGCCGGCAGCAGTGATCCCAAAAACCAGGCCAGTCAGAACGGCACCCGGGATAAGCGCCGGCAGATACGCCAAAGCTCCCCAAATAAGCCCGCCTTCCAGCAAGCCAAAGACTAGCAGCAGCAAAATAACCGGTTCGCCAAACATGCTACGTACCGCCTCCCGGGAGATGCAGTGATCGATATACCAGCCGGTCAGTAGAGCTAAGGGGGGATACATCGGTAAAATATACGAAATTAACTTAGTCTGAGACAGACTGAAAAAAACGAACACCGTCCCCGCCCAGATAACCAGAAAACTCAACTCCCGGCCAACCAGTCCTTTCCGTTCCTGCCAAATGCGTTTACCAGCTTGGCCAAGAAACACTGACCAGGGGAAAAAACCCAGTAAAAGCACAGGAATGTAGTAATACCACAGCGTCCCGGATGGATGCTCCGGCTTAAGAAACCGGGTTACATTATGAAAGCCGAGAAAGGTATCTACAAAGTCCATACCATGAAAATGGTACATGGCCAAATACCAGGGAGAGGCAACCAACAACATTAATAGTGTTCCGCTAACTAGTTTGATCCGTTTTATCTCACCAAATCCCCTTGTCCAAACAAGATGAGCCAGGACAATGGCTGCCGGTAAAACAATAGCTACAGGACCCTTGGTTAAAACCGCCAGTCCGGCAGCCACATAAGCCGGATAGTACTTTCCTTTTAGGTACAACAGCAAGGAAGCCGTCATAAAAAAAGTCAATGTAATATCGGTTACAGCCGCCTTGCCCAAGTAAAAATATTCCACACTGGTCGCCAGCACCAAGGCAGCAATAAGCCCGGCCCGCCGGCCAAAGATGGCCTTGCCGAAACGGTAAACCACGAGGACGCCGCAAACGGCCAGTAAGGCCGAAGGAAAGCGGGCGGCAAACTCGTTCTGCCCAAACAGTTTAAATGAAGCGGCTACCAGCCAATAATACATGGGCGGCTTATCATACCAAAAATCACCGTAGATCCGGGGTGATATGAAGTCCCCTGTCTGCAGCATCTCCCTTGCTGTCTGAGCATAAACCGGTTCATCCGGATTCAGGAGCGGCAAATGTCCTAATTGAAAAAACATAATAAACGCGGCCACTAACACAACAATAGCCAACTCTGCTTTTCTATCCCATTTCATTATATTTGTCCTACCCTTCCAGTCTTGCTTAAGGAACCGCTGGCTATCGGCAAACTACTGCCTGCCATAAAAAAAGCCCGCCGGTTCCTCTGGTTAGCCCAAGTATAAAAGCAGATTCTGAAAAAAGACTGAAAATCTCATAGACATAAAAAAGCGGAAGAATGGATTAATCCATTCTTCCGCTTTTTGCCAACTAACTATATTCATTAGCCGCCGATCAAATCATCGGCACAGCAGGACGGCTACATCATTCACATTGGTCCCCGTCGGCCCGGTCAACACCAGGCCGTCACAAGCCGCCAATCCACAATAAGCATCATTGTCTTCCAAAACCGCCCCTATCTTTAACCCCTGTCGCAAGAGCACCTCCTGGGTCTGGCCATCGACCAGCCCGCCGGCAGCATCAGTTGGGCCGTCCGTACCGTCCGACCCGGCAGCAATAACCACCGTATCCGCCAGCCCGGCGATCCCTTCGGCAGCGGCCAGTGCAAACTCCTGATTTCGACCGCCCTTGCCCTTCCCCTTTACATTTACGACGGTCTCGCCACCCAGAATGACCGCACAGGGCGGTTGCAAATAGCCACCATCCCTGATCTCCCGGGCAATCGCCGCTAAGAACCGTCCTCCCTCCCGAGCCTCACAGGTCAGCTGGGTGGTAAGAATAACCGGACGGTAACCGAGTCTTTCCGCTGCGGCGGCAGCCTGGCGGCACAAGGCTTTCACGCTGCCGGTAACCATGACGGTAACATTGTCCACCTGCTTGGGTGTTTCCAGCTTCAGCTTGGCCAAAAGCTCCGGCCGCAGCCTTAATTTATATTTTTCCACAATCGCCAGGGCTTCCTCTACTGTCGCTGCGTCGGGCCAGGCCGGACCGGAGGCAATCGAATCCAGACGGTCCCCCAGCACATCGGACAGGACAACGGAAAACACCTGGGCCGGCCGGCACAAGTGCGCAAAACGCCCACCCTTGACCGCCGACAATCTTTTTCTGATGGTATTGATTTCAACAATATTGGCACCACAGGCCAGTAATTGCTGCGTGATTTTTTCCAGATCGGTCAGGTCCACGCCGGGCAGCGGTTTTTCAAACAAGGCCGAACCGCCGCCGGACACCAGAAAGAGTACGGTATCTGTTGCCGTAAGCCCCTCAACCAGCGCCAACACCTTTTCAGTGCCGTACAGCGTATTCCGGTCAGGCACCGGATGTCCTGCTTCCACTACTTCAATCCGCTCCAGCAGCCCCTGGGCGTGGCCGTATTTAGTAAGAACAACTCCTTTGACCAGAGCCGGCCCAAGCGTCTTGGCAGCGGCCTGCGCCATCGAGAAACCGGCTTTACCGATAGCAACCAGATAAACTCTGCCGGGAAACCGGCAGTCTGCCAGTGCAGCTCCCACCGCCTGGTGGGGCAGTACTCCGGCAATGGCTTCATTGACAATCCTTCTTGCGTCTTCCCGTAGATCGGTCATCGTATCCCTCTTCTCTTAACCTGCAGATAAAAAATCATGAAATCCATATATAGTTGGTCCAACTACACAATGTATTCCATGATATCTGACTCTTTTATTATATTACAAATAAACTATTAAACAAATTGCTTATTTTAAAACGCTCTTTAGCCCAAAAACTTCTCCTTTGGCAGGGGCAGCACCGTGGCCAGCGTCAGTTCATACGCTTCCTGCCCGTGCTCGCTAATATCAAGACCGGTGCTTTCGACCGCCGCCTCTGTACGGACGGCCATGACAGCGCCTAACAGCTTCATGATGATATAGGTTGCTATGCCGCTGAAAGCACAGGCGGCCAGCACTCCTACAAGCTGCGGTATCAGCAGGGCGGCGTTACCGTAGAATAAGCCGTCAGCCCCGGCACTGTTGACTGATGTCGTGGCAAACAGTCCGGTAGCCACAGCGCCCCAGATGCCGCCGACCCCGTGAATACCAAAAGCGTCCAGCGAATCATCGTAGCCCAGGCGCCCCTTCATAATCGTAACGGAAAAATAACAAATACCGCCGGACAATAGCCCGATAATAATCGAAGACATGGCTGTGACAAAACCGGCTGCCGGCGTAATGGCAACCAAACCGGCCACCGCACCGCTGATCAGGCCAAGCAGCGAGGGTTTTCCCTCATGCAGGCATTCCACGATAAGCCAGGCTGCCGCCCCAGCCGCCGCTGAAAGATGAGTCACTAAAAATGCGTTGGCCGCCAGGGCATTGGCCGCCAATGCGCTGCCGCTGTTAAAACCGAACCAGCCAAACCACAGCATAGCGGCTCCCAGTACGGCCATGGGTAAATGATGTGGCCTGGTCTGCTTACGGCGCTTGCCCAGCATGACACAGGCAACCAGACCGGCAATGCCGGAGCTGATATGAACCACCGTACCGCCGGCAAAATCCAACGCCCCCATTTCCCGCAACCAGCCGCCTACGCCCCACACCCAGTGAGCCAGCGGATTGTACACCACCGCACTCCAGATAAAGGTGAAGGCAACAAACGCGGGAAACCGCATTCTTTCTACGACAGAACCGGAAATCAACGCCGGTGTAATCACGGCAAACATCATCTGAAAAATAACAAATACCAAATGCGGAATAGTCGGGGCATAATCGCCATTTCCGGCAGGCCCTACCCCCTGCAGCCCCAGCATGCTCATATCACCGATCAACCCGCCATGATCCGGTCCGAAGGATAAACTGTAGCCAAACACAACCCACTCTATCGATACAATAGCCAGCACAACCAAAACCTGGGTGAGTGTGTTCAATACATTTTTCTGCCCCACCATGCCGCCATAAAAAAAAGCCACCCCAGGGATCATAAACATGACCAATGCCGCCGAAACTAATACGAACGTTGTGTCTCCTGCACTGATTGCCATTACCTGCTCCATCCGGACAACCTCCTTAAACTTAAAAAAAAACAGAAAAAGCCCTCGCATATAGCGAAGGCTTCATTGCCTCATTTTCATTATGTTAATTTTACTTCATCATTTTAGACATTTTTCACGGTACTGTCAATATCAATTTCAATTAATTTTCCCTTCGGATTAGACAGTGATCCGTCAAATCTGGAGGTGCGAATTAAATTATGAAAGTTTTTTACAAGACACCGGCAATAAAGTCTTGCGGAAAAAGATCCGTCAAAAAATTGCATTTTTAGCATTGGTGAGCCACTAGTATTCTCGTCTGTAGAATTTTTCACTGGAAAAATACCGGTCTATACTCTAAAATGAATATATTCCAAATCAACGGACAAACAGTCAGCCTGCTGGCTGATGAGAGTCGAGGGAGCTGTAATCATGAACGGATACGTCTGGATTATTTTTGGTTATGCGTTATTTTTAATTGCCATTGGCTTTTTATTAAAAAACCGGGTAAAGAACACTAATGACTTTTTTGTCGGCAACCGCAAATTTGGTGCCGGTTTACTATTTGCTACCCTGATTGCCCCCAATATCGGTGCCGGTTCCACCGTCGGGATCGCCGGACTTGGCTATACAACAGGCATATCGGCGGCCTGGTGGATTATCGCCTCCGCCGTCGGCACCATGATTCTGGCCTTCTGGGTTGGCCCGGCGATCTGGCGCAAAGCCGTCAAACACAACCTGTATACCTTGGGCGATTATCTTGACTACCGTTACAGTCCCGGTTTTCGCGCCTTGATTTCCCTGCTGATGGCCATTGGCAGCATCGCAATTTTTGCCGGACAGTTGATGGGCATCGCCTGGATTCTATCGGCAGTAGCCGGCATGTCTAAAACAGCCGGCATTATCAGTGGCGCCCTGGTGGTTGTACTATATTTCGGCGCCGGCGGTCTGCTGTCGGCCGCCTATGTCAATATCATTCAGGTTTGTGTCAAATTTCTTGGCTTTGCTATCGCCCTGCCCTTTGTCCTGCAGGCGGTAGGCGGCTGGAGCGGCCTGCAGGATAAGGTGGCCGCCCATTTGGGCAATGCGGCCCTGACTGCCTCCTATTTTAGTTTTGACGGCATCGGCATCACTTCCCTGGTTGGGTTTTTCCTGATGCTGACTCCTTCCTTTTTTATTTCACCAGCCCTGATTGGTAAAGTCTATAGTGCCAAAGACGAAAAAACAGTCATCCGCAGTACCTTCCTGTGCGGCCTGGTCATGCTGGCCTTTTCCCTGGTTCCGGTCATCCTCGGCATGGCGGCTTTTGTGACGCTGCCGCAGCTTACCGAGCGTGATCTGGCACTGCCTACCGTCATGAAAGAATGCATGCCCTTCTGGGCTTCGGCGCTGGCCTTGGCTGCCATCTTCTCGGCGGAGATCAGTGCCGCCGACGCAGTGCTCTATATGATCACCACCGCCTTTACCAAGGACCTCTACAAAACCTTTGTTAACCCTTCCATCGCGGACGAAAAGCTGCTGCGCATCAACCGGGTAGTCACCGCCGTAGCCGGCCTGATTGGTGTGCTTTTGGCCATCGTCCTGCCCAATATCATCGCGGCCTTGTCTATTTTTTATTCTCTCATGTCGGTTTCGCTGACCGCGCCACTCCTGTTTGGCCTGTTTTCCCGGCGGCCAAGTACGGCAGCCGCCTTCCTCACCGCTCTGACAGGCATCGTTATTACCGCCGTCCTGCAGTTTGGTTATGGCGGTAAGGGCCTTGGTTTTTTAAACGCCCAATCGACTGCTCTCGTCGCCACCATGCTCGTCATGCTTGGCATGATGGTTCTCTTTCCCGCCAGAGATTCCGAAAAAAACACCCCATAGCAAAGGAGCAGTCTGTCACGCACAAGACTGCTCCTTTTATTTATCCGGTCAGAGGCTGTCACTCGTTTTGTCTTCCTCCACCGGTTGTTCTTCATCCTCCCGTTTAATTTCATGGCCGGTCCAGATATGCTTACTTTGGCACATCCAGTCCTGTACCACATTTAGAGCCTCGCCGAATCGCTGGAAGTGAACAACTTCCCGCTGCCACAAAAAGCGCAGCGTGTCTTTTACACAGGGATCGTCGGTACAGGCAATCAGATGTTCATAGGTAGCACGGGCCTTTTGTTCCGCTGCCATATTTTCCGTCAGATCGGTAATGGGATCACCCAGACAGGCAATATATTTTGCCGACCAGGGTACGCCGTTGGCATCGGCCCAGAACAGCCCGCCGTCATGCTGCACGAACTGCCCTTCCCAGCCGGCTTCCTTGTAATCCTTGCAAGTCGCGCACTCAGTCAGTTTATAGACCAGTGCGGCTATCATCTCCATATGGGCCAGTTCCTCGGTTCCGATATCCGTAAGGGTAGCTCTGGCCATATCGGTAGGCATGCTGTAGCGTTGATTAAGATAACGCAGCGACGCCGATAATTCACCGTCCGGACCGCCGTACTGGGTAATGACCATTTTGGCGAACTTTACATCCGGCCGGCTTACTCTTACCGGGTGCTGCAGTTTTTTTTCATATAGCCACATGATGCTGACATTCCTCCTTCTTCCTTATAGCTGCCACGGCCAGGGTCCTTGCGACCATTGCCAGGGTTCACCGCTGTAGCCGCCCATGCCAAAATGAATCAACGGCCCGTATTCTTCTTCATAGTCCTCCACCAGTCTCCGCAGGGCCTGCACGGCACAGTTATAGTCATTAATAGCCTCTTCATCACAGGGATGGGTATCCAGATATAAATTAAGCTCGACCGCTACAAATTCCATTTCCTGAATTCTTTTCAGCCTTGCCGCCTGTTTCTCACAGTCCACGGTATGCACCTCCTCTTACTCACTTAGCACCTTATCAACCCTAATCCAGCAAATACTGTCGGTCGATTTTCCGCAAGTCTGCGTTGTTGTCAGTCCTCATACTCCCCGGTATGACCCCTTTTTCCGCCTTGCCTTACGAAAAACAGTCCAGTCATATTCCACCTTTTTAGAATTGACAAAGTACTAGCGGGGTATTTTATAAACACCATATAATTCGGGGAATAATGTTCCTTTAGCAAGCGCCTCCTGGGGATTAAAGGCCTGCTTGTAAAATTGCCAGGGTACGTACGAATGAGCCAGCCGCATCCCCATGTCCGCCGGACAAATCGTTCCTTCCATATACTCTTCGTCATAGGTACAATCATCAGTATCGGGTGACACATAGGTTTTCTTCGGTCTCCGTTCCACGCTTTATCCTCCTCTCAACTAACCCTAGTATATGTTATGTATACGGCTAGTCAAATGCCACAAAAAAACCGGCTCTGCCAACAAGACAGAGCCGGTAATTGTTATTTCTGTATTAACTGGCCAGCGGCATAATAAAAAAGGCCAGAAGGTATAGTACGATACCGGCCCCGCGGTACAGTCCGGCCAACACCCACACGAGCCGGATAAGCGACACATCCACTCCGGTATAATTGCTGACTCCGGCACACACCCCGAGGATCATGGCATGCGCCTGGTCAATCGCCAGCGGACGATGTAACGGCCCGCCGCCGGCCGTATTACTTTGCATGAACTGCCATATTGTCAAGCCACTAAATAGGTATGCACCAACCCGGATTACCCATACCACAACCGCCACCTCCCGGTTCCCGTAACAAACAATAGTTAGTAACAGTATTACCGGTTCTTGCTTCTTTTAATCAAAATCCCCGGCTGCCTCAGGCAGCCGGGGATTAATAGCAGGATTTCTAGCGGCGGTCTTTTAGCCGTTGCACCAGTTTTAATCTTTTTTCCGGTTTTTCCGGCAGCTCTGGCCCGGAAAGTTCATCCACCGGCACGGCCGGCCGTGCCGATCGCCGTCCGATATTAATTAAAATGCCCATAGCCACCAGATTAACAATCAGCGACGTGCCGCCAAAGCTAATGAACGGTAGGGGTACGCCGACTACCGGCAGCAAGCCTGACACCATACCGATATTGATTACCGCCTGGCCGGCTACCAGCAGGGTGACACCAATGGCCAGGATTTTGCCAAAGCCGTCCGGAGTCCGCCGGGCGATCTGTCCGCCATAACAGGCTAATAACCCCATCAGTACCAAAACCAGCAAAGCCCCAAAAAATCCCCATTCCTGGCACAGTACCGCAAAAGCAAAGTCGGTATGCGATTCGGGCAGGTAATAAAACTTGCTGGCTCCCATCCCCAGCCCTGTACCGGACAAGCCTCCGGAACCAATGGCCAGCAGCGACTGCACCGTCTGATAGCCAATTCCCTGCTGATGCTCCCAGGGATCAAGCCAGGCTGTAATCCGGTCCATCCGGTAGGCAGCGGCATAGGAAAAGTAAGCCAGCACCGCCGCACCGCCGCCATACAGCAGATAAAGCTGCTGCTTGGGCAGTCCGGCCAGCACATAGAGGATCAGACAAAGGCCCACCACAATCACGGCGGTCCCCATATCGGGCTGTTTGAGAATCAACACCCCCATGATGCCAATAAAAATGACCGGTAAGGACAGAAGTGAAATTTTTCTTTTTCGATCAATCCGTGGTCCCAAATAACTGGCCGCCACAATGACGGATGCCAGTTTGGCAATCTCCGACGGCTGAAATTTAATCCCCAGATTGAGCCAGCGCCGGGCTCCGTTGGCATCAACGCCGGTAAAATGAACGGCAATCAGCATGCCCAGCGTCATAACAGCCAAAAGCCCCGACAGCCGGTTCAACTTCCGGTAATCCGGCTTCGTAGCGATAATTAGGCCGACCAGACCAATTGCAAAGCTGATCAAATGACGTTTAAGAAAAAAATAGCTGTCGTCCAGCAGTTGTCCCGCCAAAACAAAGCTGGCACTGAATACATTAACCGTACCAATGATAAATAAAATAAAAGTAATATATAATACCGCTTCGGCCGGTCCTGTCCATATTTTAGGAATTTTCAGCATAACAAAGCCTCCGTATCTACTTTCTTCCATTATATCAGAAAATTTGTCTCCAGCCCAATAACCAAATTGCCCCGCCCTGCATAAGATATCATGCCGACAAGCGGATTTAACAGTAACAATCCGGTATCATCATGTGAGGTGAAGTATTATGGAAGGGATATCCTATCAGTTGCTGGCAATGGATGCGTTGGCCCATTCCCTGCTGCTAATCAATGGCGGCACCGGGCAAATTGTGAGCGAACTGCCCTATTCTGCCGACCTGTCGCCCATCGATCTGGCGGTGACGGCCGATGGCAGCAAAGCTTACATACCGGCTGACGCCAATGGAGAAGGCGTACTGCTGGCAGCCAATCTCCGCCAGCAGGCATTGTATCGCCTGCCGCTGGCCATTCCTTCGCCCAGCCAATTCTCCCTATCGCCTGACGGACAGTCGGCTTTTGTCGCAACTGCCGAGGGCTCCCTGCATCGGCTTGACCTGGTCTCCCTGTCGGTTACGCCTTGTGGCGCTCCCGGCTCACCGGAGACCTACTGTGTCGGTATTCAAACTGACGGCAACACGCTGTATAGCATTTGGGAACATCCCGGCGGTGGCAGCTTCGCCGCCTTCGATCATCAGGGACAGCTCCTTTATGAACAATCCATTCCCGGCATACCGACTAATCTGACACAGGATTCCCACGGCCATTTTATCATTCCCTTTACTTCGGAAAGCGCTTCCGGCGAAGGAATATTTCTCATGAGCAGACAGCCGGAAGCATCGGCGATCGAAGCTACCGCGACCATCCTCTATTGCAATTGCCAAAGCAGCAGCATTCCCTGCGCTTATCCTTCCCATGCCGCCTTTTCACCCGACGGGCACACGGCCTACATTGTTAATGAAGAAAGCGCCTCCATCACGGTCATCGACATCCCTACGGCAACCGTCACCGGCCGGATTCCGGTCGGCCGTTCCATCTCCTGCCTGCATCTGCTGCCTGGCGGTAATTTTGCCATCGCTTCCAGCCACATGTTCGCCGACTTAAGTTTGATCGACCTGGTAAACGGCAGGCTACTGTCCATCACCGATATGCAGCGCGAATTTCTCGGCTATATTGCCGTACTGCCGTCGGACACTCAGTAAACTGCATGCCAAGCGATAAGGACAAAAAAAACCTTCCTAACAATTCTTAGGAGGTTTTTTTCATGTACCGGGGCGTGTATTTAAACTACCGGAATGATCCATGGCGAGTGATTTTTGCGCCGGATGAATTAGGAAACTGCTGATTTATTCACACCACGCAGCCTGGCGGATCTTTTCCCGTCTGGCTGCGTCAATAAAACCTTGAAATGGCTGAGCTTTTCCTGCGGTTTTACTCCCTTGCCAGCCGAGAAATTCTCTCACCAGGCCGGCAGGTTCATTACAGCAGCGCTTCCTTTAAGTCTTGCAGGAATAGCGGCCCCTATTTCAAAAAATATTAATGAGGTATGGCATAAAAGGCGCCGACAGGGAGCGCTTCAGATAGTTTGAATACACGCCCTAGACCCCTTCACGACTACTTGATTTCCTTCCCTAATTTTCTGGGCCACCGGTCACCCCATTTATACTTAGGTTTCGCCAGGGGAGGAGAATCCTGCTTTGTAGTTTTCGTATGAACCTCTTTGCTGGCTTTCCCCGTGGCAGGTTTCATTTTCTTATCCGGCGGCTGAACGGCAGCAGCCGGTTTTTCGGTTTCAGCCGCCGGTTCGGCAGGCAGCTCCCCATCTGTCGGCAATGACGGCTCAAACTCAAACGCGGTGGACAGTTCCGTCACCGGTACAACTAGTTCCTCTTCCCGTTCAGTCAATTCACCGAACTCTTCCGGCATAACCGGTTCGCTCCCTGCAACTGGCGCTTCGCCGGTCTGGATGACCTCCCGTCCCTCCGGCAGGCTTTCCCAATCGGCACAACCGTCGGCGCAGGGTTCCAGAACATGCTTCATAATTCCCTTATCCATCAGCGATAGAACCATTAAGAAGTGTTCGGCCTCCCGGTATACATGATCAGCCAGCTCGGCTGGGATTAGACCAAGCAGGCGGCAATCGACAATCATATCATGGGTGGCCTTTTTAAAATTACGCAACCGCATAACTGCAGCCCGTACATCCCGTAGAAACCGTCTAAAGGAATTTACTTCCTTGCACAGGTGCATCATACTGCCAAAATCGCGGCCCTGTAAGTACAGATCATCAAATTCACGGGCAAACTCTTCGGCCGTGCAGATTAATATCCGCTCGGAGGGGTCCAGAAGATGCACGATGAATTTGGTATGATCGGCCATCAGGCGCAGCCAAAAGAGCGTTTCCTGCGCTTTGGACGCAGTCGTCAGCGGAATTTTCCCCGACTTCATCTGCTCCAGCAGCATCAAAACATATTCGGCCTCCCGCGCCATGTGGTCAATGAATAAGGGATAACTGTGGCCCTGGATTTTACAAAGAAGGATGTCTTCCAACAGCCTCCGTTTAAATTTGCAGAAATCCTTTACCGTGCATTTTGCATCATTGACCAGTTCGTTAAATTTTTTATCGCTTTGGGCATGCTTGGTCCGTTCCAGCAGCATGGCAAACTCTTCGCAAAAAGCCTGGGCTTCATCGCGCAATTCCGTGCAGCCACAGGGAAGTCCGTTTTTTATAAAGATGGCATGCTCTTTCATAATAGTCAGCCAAAACCTGAGCTCCTCCACGTTCAAGGGCTCCAGCGGCTGGGGAACCGTGCGGGACGATGGTTGACGCGACATAAAAACACTCTCCTATCCGACAAAGTATGGACTATTACAGTGTATGCCGCATCCCGCCCGGATGGTCATAAAAATAATATTTCCGCCCGGTTAATCTTTGTACCCTTGGCGCTGAACTTCGCTTCATATTCGGTCATAATGTTCTCACTACCCCCAGGCGCACCCTCGGCGTGGAGGTCATAGGTTACATTACGTAACTGCAGGCCGCACTCCCGGAATTCCTCCAACGAAAAATCAAACAGTGTCCGGTTGTCAGTCTTAAAATGAAGCTCGCCGCCTGGCTTTAGCAAGGTCCTGTACTTCTCCAGAAAACTGCGGTACGTGAGCCGCCGTTTAGCATGACGAGCCTTGGGCCAGGGGTCGCAGAAATTGATATAAAACCGGTCTACCTCGCCGGGAGCAAAAATATTGGTAATGCCGTTAATATCAAATACCAGCAGCCTTACATTGGTTAATCCTTTGCCGCGCACCTTCTGGGCAGCATAAAACAGCACATCCTGCTGTGCCTCAATGCCGATAAAATTAACGTCCCGGTACCGTTCGGCCAGTTCCGAGATAAACCGGCCCTTACCGGTTCCCAGCTCCACATGAAGCGGCGCTGTCCGGCCAAATTCTTGCTGCCAGCAGCCGGCCAACCCCTCTAACGGACCAAACCGCACGATATCCTCATAGTCTTTGATTGCTTCATCAATCCAGGGCTTTCGCCTGAGTCTCATCTACCGTTCACCTCATCTATCGCATATATTACCGCGTATTAGACCTCTTCGAAGGTCTATTCCTTTTCTAATCCGTATTTTTTCAAATATCTGTACAAGGTAACCCGGCTGACGTTCAGCATATTGGCTAAGCGGCTGATATTGCCGCCGGCCGATTTCCAGGCCTCGATGAATACTTCCCGGTCTTCCTTCCAGGTGGCAGCCGCCAGACTCTTATTACCCGGCAGATTGATATTCGCCGGCATGATAGTTTCTCCCGGCGTATTGAAGAAAGCCTGCTCCACCACACCCTGCAGTTGCTTCACGTTACCCGGCCAGTCATAAGACATCAGAAACTCAGCAGCCTCCGGCGCCAGTTCCTTGGAGGTCATGCGATGCTGTCCGGCAATTTCGGCCACGATGTGCCGGGCCAGTACCGGAATGTCGTCCTTTCTGGCCCGCAGCGGCATCATCCGGATAATTGATTTGGAAACTAATTTATACAAGCTTTCCGAAAAAATCCCCTTTTCGCTAAGCCGTTTCAAGTCACTGTCACAGGCCGCAATAATCCGCACATCAATCGGCCGGAGAACTTCCTCGCCAATGCGGGTTAACCGCCGGTGCTCCAGCGATTCCGCCAGCCTGGCCGCCGTATGGAGCGGCAGTTTTTCCACCTCGTCCAAAAACAGCGTACCGCCGTTGGCCAGCTCCAGCTTGCCAGTGCGGCTTTCCTCGGCCGAAATATTGACGCCAAACAGCTCGTCTTCCAGCATCTCTGGCGGCATATCACCACACTTCAGCGTAATCAGCGGACCACCGGCCCGCGGACTGGCCTGATGAATACCATGGGCCAGCCGCTGTTTACCGGAACCCGGTTCACCCTGCAGCAGCACCGCCTGCCCGGAGCGGGCAATACGGGCTGCCTTGTCCTTCAGACTGACAAAGCCCTCATCTTCCCCTACCATACTGGCCAGACTGTACCTGGCGGTATAGCCCACCGCATGGGCCACCATATTTCTCAGATCCTCAATCGGCAGGGAAACCGCCAGCACGCTGTCAACTTCTTTATCCAGACCATACAGAGGAACCACCGTGGTAATGTCCTCATAGGTCTTGGTCGGCGTAATCCAGGTGACCTCCTTGTTATAGGAGGGAATACCCAGAAAGCCCCGGTACAGCGGAGTATGACGGTAATTGAGGACGACCTCGTTCAGGCTGGGCCGTTTGTGCGGCGCGCCGGCCGCCTCCAGCCGCTCCTCGCCCAGCTTGTTGGCATAAGTAACCTCTCCGCCCGGCTCGATATGGTATACCGCCAGCGGCACGGCATCTAAAATTGCCTGGCAGGCCGCCAGCTTAGCCTGCATATCCAAATGTTTTTCCATCGCGTATTTCATGCTGAGCATGAGCGCCGCCACCGAACTATACGGCAAGGCCTCCCGCTCCGCTGAAATCAGGGTCAAAAGATACCTAGTCTGACCGCCCAGAATAATCGGCGCCGAAAAGGCGTCCCCGGTCTGGCATTCCTCAATCCACATTTCCGGGCCAAACAGCAGGAACGGGACTTGATGTTCATAAGCAATGCTGATACTGGAGGTACCGATGTCCTCTTCCGTCAGCCTGGCTCCGGCCACCTCGCCCGGCGTCTTTTGAAAAAACGGCATGGCATAGCTTTTCAGTACATAGCATTCATGGTCCAGCAGCAATAAACTTAAATTATAACGGGTAAAGTGTTCCTGTACATCCTGATATAGCCCTTGCAAATATTCAATGGCTGTCTGATGACTTTGCTGCCGTTCAGCCAGTTCGGCCTTGCTCAGCCGCGTTAAACTGGGCATGTTTTCATAGGCGATATGATTGGCCGCACTCCGCTGCCATGACTCCGCCACCCAGGGATGTACATTGGGGTCCATTTTCCCTTCGTGCACAAACTGATGATAATAAGACTCTAATTTCCCCTTGCTCCGCCGCTCACGAATCATAGTAAACCTCCATTACGGTATAATCAATCAATCGGAAAAGGACCGGCCAGCCGCTAAAGAACCGCAGATCTAACAAGCCTACGACTTGACGAGAAACGTTCTCACCTGACAAGAAAAGTAAAGCCCCAGGAAAAGCTCCGCTATTTCAAGGCTTTGCTGACATAGCCGGGCGGAAAAGCTCCGCTAAATTAATCAGTGGTTCCCTAAAGAAGCCGGACTGCCTGCGCGATGCGGCCAAGCCCTTCTTCCAGTATTGTTCGCGGACAACCGTAATTTAAACGCATGAAACCTTCTCCTGTCCGGCCAAAGGTCATGCCGTCATTTAAGCCCACCTTGGCTTCCTGAATGAAAAACTTCTTCAGCCGGGCCTGGCTTAGCTGCAATTCCCGGCAATCCAGCCAGGCCAGATAAGTAGCTTCCGGCCGGGCCAGGGTGATCCCCCCGACCTGCTGAGCAAAAAAGTCCATCATATACCTCACATTATCGTCCAGGTAAGTGAGTAGCTCATCCAGCCAGGCCTCCCCCTCTTCAAAGGCAGCAATCAGTGCGGTAATACCAAAGAGATTACCGCCATTCAGGTCCAGAGCCTCCAGGATGCCGTTAAACCGCTGCCGCAGCTTCCGGTCGGCAATCAGCGCAATCGACGTATACAAGCCGGCTACATTAAACGTTTTACTGGCCGCCATACAGGTGACCGTCAGACTGGCTATCTCCGGTGACAAGGATGCCATCGGCGTATGAATAGAGCCTGGCAAAATCAAGTCGGCATGAATTTCATCAGATACAATAACGATGCCCCGTTCCACACAAAGCTGTCCCAATCGCAGCAATTCCTGCCGGGTCCAGGACCGGCCTACCGGATTATGAGGGTTGCAGAGCAGCAGTAATTTTACCCCGTCCAGCTTGCCGGTTAAATCCTCAAAATCCATCTGATACTGCCCGTTGACCAAGCGTAGTGGATTTTCCACCAGTTGCCGGTTATTTTTCGTCACACAACTAAAAAACGGCGGATATACCGGCGGCTGAATAATAATTTTATCACCCGGTTCGGTAAAGGCCAAAATGGCTGTGCTGATAGCCGACACAACGCCGGGATTTCCTAAAATCCAATCGGGCTGGACCTGCCAGCCGTGGCGGCGCAGCAGCCAGTTTTGGATGGCTTGATAAAAGCGCTCCTCCTTGTGAGGATAACCGTAAATTTCATGGTCGGCCCGTTCCTGCACAGCCCTGGCCACCGCCGCCGGGACTGCAAAATCCATGTCGGCAATCCACATGGGCAGTACCTCGTCATTACCGAAAAGCTGGCAGGCCGCATCCCATTTACGGCAGTTCGTCCGCCGCCGGTCAATTATTTCATCAAAAGTAGCCGACATTGGTATTCCGCCCTTCCTGTGAGTTATTTTTTATAGGCGTCATAAATTTTTTGATATTCCGGCTGGGCCGGAATTAGTTTATAAATGTAAAGGTGCACCCCATTGGGATCATTAACGACAAAGCTCCGCTCACCCCAGGGTTTTTCCTGAATAGGCTGGTAAATGTCCACTCCTTCGGCCGAAAGCCGCCAAAACTCCCGGTCCACATCGTCTACCTCGAAGGAAATAATCAGGCCCTTACCGTTAAAAATCTCGCCCTCCTCCCGCTGGGCCAGCACAAAGCTGATTCCCGCGGTCGGCAGACCCTTGGCCAGCAATTCGATATACCAATCGCTCTCGTATACTACCTCAAAGCCAAAATGCTTAACGTAGAAATCTCTTGACTCCTGTAGTTTGTACGTACTGATGGTCGAATCTACCCTTTTGATTTGCATGGCAACTGCCTCCAGTAAAGATGTATTTGCACCGTGATACTGGCAAAGCCCAACCTTAACAGGTCAGGCTCTGCCGGGATATTATTTTATTCATTGTCCGCTTTTTTTTCAACTACTGCCAAGGCTACCACCGTATCGGTCTCGCCGGTACGCATGATCTTAACGCCCTGTGCGTTGCGGCTAAACACCGAAATTGCATCAATTTCCGTACGGATGACAATGCCGTCTCCCGTAATCAGCATGAGTTCCTGGCCCGGTTTAACCACCTTAATGCCCACAACATGCCCTGTCTTTTCCGTCACCTTAATGTTTATGACGCCTTTGCCGCCCCGGGACTGATTGCGGTACTCCGCCAGCGGTGTCCGTTTGCCATAGCCCTCGGAGGTAACGGTCAGCAGTTCTCCGTCCTTTTTGACAGTGTCCATGCCCACCACACTATCGCCGGCATGCAGCGTAATCCCCTTGACGCCGTGAGCCGTCCGGCCCATAGCCCGGACATTGGTTTCCGGAAAATAGATGGCCAGACCGTCCTTAGTGCCGATAATGACATAATGCTCACCGCCGGTAAGTTTTACACCGATCAGATCATCGTCATCGTCCAGGTTGATAGCGATCAGTCCGCCCTTGCGGGTTGTATCAAATTCCATCAGCTCGGTCTTCTTAACGATGCCCTTACGAGTGACCATCAACAAGAACTTCCGTTCAGAGAATTCCTTAATCGGAATGACGGCCGTAACCTTCTCATTCGGCTCTAAAGCCAGCATATTGACAATGGCTGTGCCCTTTGCCGTACGACTGGCTTCCGGAATCTCATAGCCCTTCAACTGATACACCCGGCCCCGGCTGGTAAAGAAGAGTACATTGTTATGCGTCGTGGTCACAAACAGGTGCTCCACGAAGTCCTCTTCCTTGGTGCCCATACCGGTTACCCCTTTGCCGCCCCGCTTCTGGCTGCGGTAGGTGTCTACCGGCAACCGCTTGATATAGCCGCCATGGGTCAAAGTCAGGACAATATCCTCTTCGGCAATGAGATCTTCCATATTCAGTTCGGAAACATCAGTGGTAATCACTGTGCGTCGTTCATCGGCAAACCGTTTCCTTACGTCCAGCAGTTCCTCTTTAATGATCGCCAGAACTTTATGCTCATCGGCCAACACCGATTCCAGCCACTCGATGGTTTCCAAAATATCCTTGTACTCCTGCTCGATCTTTTCCCGTTCCAGGCCAGTCAAGCGTTGGAGTCTTAAGTCGAGAATAGCCTGGGCCTGCTTTTCACTTAAGTCAAAGCCGGTCATCAGCGCTTCCTTGGCGATGTCCACCGTCTTAGACTGACGAATGGTCGTAATAACCGCATCCAGGTGATCCAAAGCAATTTTCAGCCCTTCCAGGATATGCGCCCTCGCCTTGGCTTTAGCCAGTTCAAACCGTGTCCGCCGGACAATGACTTCTTTTTGATGCTCCAGATAGTGCCGCAGTATCTCATGCAAATTCATGATCCGCGGCCGCCTGTCGACAAGAGCCAGCATAATGATGCCGAAGGTTTCCTGAAGCTGCGTATGCTTGTACAACTGATTAAGCAAAATATCGGCATTTACATCCCGCCGCAGCTCAATAACGACCCGCATCCCTTTCCGGTCACTTTCATCCCGCAGATCGGTAACCCCATCAATCACTTTGTCGCGGACCAGCTCGGCAATCTTTTCCACCAGTCTGGCCTTATTCACCTGATAAGGGATTTCAGTAACCAAAATCCGGCTTTTTCCGTTGGCCATTTTCTCAATCCGGCATTGGGCCCGCATTTTGACACCGCCCCGGCCGGTTGTATAGGCCTGACGGATTCCCTCACGGCCTAAGATCAAACCGCCCGTCGGAAAGTCCGGCCCCTTGATCGCCATCATCAGTTCAGGGATGGTTACCTCGGGATTATCAATCATCATAATCAGCCCGTCCACCACTTCACCCAGGTTATGGGGCGGTATGTTGGTGGCCATGCCGACCGCGATCCCCGCCGACCCGTTCACTAACAGGTTAGGAATCTTAGAGGGCAGAACAGTAGGCTCTTTTAACGACTCATCATAGTTGGGAGCAAAATCGACTGTATCCCGTTCAATATCCTCCAGCATGGACTCGGCCACCCGCGACATGCGCACTTCAGTATATCGCATCGCCGCCGCCGAGTCGCCGTCAATCGAACCAAAGTTACCATGCCCGTCCACCAGCAAATAGCGGATGGAAAAATCCTGCGCCATCCGAACCGTTGCATCGTATACCGAAGAATCACCGTGTGGATGATACTTACCCAGTACTTCCCCGACAATACGGGCCGATTTTTTATACGGTTTGTTCGGCGCCATCCCGGCCTCATGCATCGCGTATAAAATGCGGCGGTGAACCGGTTTCAAACCATCCCGGACATCCGGCAGCGCCCGCATAACAATAACGCTCATCGCGTAATCGATATAGGAATTTTTCATTTCATCTTCAATACGTACCGGCAAAACCTTGCCTAATCCAAAATCCACATTCTCACCTCGACATCGCTCAGTGTGCTAACACTTTATTATACCATATATTTCCCCATAAGGACAAAAAAAACCTCCTGTCGCCTGCGATTTTCCTGGTAACCAAGCGACGCTCCCCTGCATACTATAGCACGAAAAACAAGTAGCACGATCATCCTGACACATCCGGGAGGCTACAGTATGAACATATTTTATGTACTGCTACTGGCCACGGCCCTGAGTCTGGACGGCTTTGTTGCCGGTTTAGCCTATGGCTTGAAAAATATCCGCATACCGCCGGCATCCCTCCTGATTGTAGGCAGCATCACTGCGGTCTCCACTGTGGCCGCCGTTTTCTTCGCTGCTTATGTCGTCGACTTTATGAACCCCCATATCGCCGTCGTGGCCGGCGCCTTACTGCTCATCTTGATTGGACTCTGCAGCCTGTTCCAGGAATATCTGACCAAAGACGTAAAGTCTTATGAAAATAGTCAGGAACCTACGGCACGAAAACTCACCATCTCTATCGGCCGCATTGTCATCAGCATCATGGCTCAGCCGGAAACTGCCGATTTGGACCATTCCAGCCGCATTAGCGCATTGGAAGCGGTTTTCCTGGGCCTGGCCCTGGGTATCGACAACATGGTAGCCACCTTCGCTGCCGCTCTGATGAATTCGCTGCCTGCCTACACACCGCTGCTGATGGGCTGTGTCCAAATGGGTGCCCTCCTGCTGGGTTTGGCCTCCTGCCAACGGCTTGTCTCCCCTGCTTTGAAAAGCCGTTTCCCTTACCTGCCCGGCATTATTTTAATCCTGCTCGGCCTGCTCCGCCTGAGCTGACGCATCCCACGCCTGAGCGAATAAAAGCGACGCGACTGCCCGGTTCATTGACAGGGCAGTCGCGTTGCTTTTATTTACCGTTCCCGCTAAAGATCGTCGATCAGCGATACTACTTTATCCTCACTGCAGATCAGCCGTTTCGCCTTGCCGCTTAACTGCGTTCGCAAGCTCACCAGGCCACCCCATAAATCAACAACATATTTCAGCGTCTCCCTGGCATAGGTAATATCCAGCTCCCAGCCCTCAAAAACATGTTCGAGGACAAGCTGGTCCCGTTCCACCGCCGATGGAACAACACAGGGAATAGAGCCCAGTCCCACTCCTTTGACCAGATCGTCCCGCACCGTCTTCCAGCCTTCCTCGTCGCCGACCTCCTTAACGACAATGTCGTTGCCCCGTACGGTATAGGAGAACAGACAAAGCTTTTCGCATAATTCCCGGGTCAGGTACCGTCGCAGAAACGACTGATCCCGTTCCTGTGCCCGCACCTGAAAGATATAGTCCAACCCATAGGTTTCTTCTAAATAACTGAAGATGTTAAACCCGAGAAAATAGGGATTGATCCGGTTGGCATGGGGCCGTACCACCAGATTGTGACGCTGGAGAAATTCCCAATGCAGACTTTGCGGCAAAGACAGCCGGTTTAACAATTTATAGTGCCAGAAGCTGGCCCAGCCCTCATTCATGATCTTAGTCTCCAATTGGGGTAAAAAATAAAAGGTTTCATCCCGGACCATGTAGACCAGGTTTCGTTCCCAATCGGTCAGCTTGCCCCGCTCCGCCAGAAACGTTAGCAGATCATTCTTTAAACGGTCCGGAATATCCTGTTCGCTTTCCTTTGTCAGTTGCTCCCTGTCGTGCTTTTGCTCTCTTTTGCCAAAACGCTGCAGTTGATAGCGCAGCGCATGAGCGGCATCAAGAATCCGTTCCACCCGATCCGGTCCGATGGAGGGATCTGCCATATAGCCTCGTACCCGGTCGGCATGATTCTTAAACAATTCCACCGTAAGCTCAGCCCGGGTATATTCCTTAAACAAACGGTTGTTCCTAAAGAAATCATTGTGCCCATAGACATGGGCCATCGTCAGAACCTGCAGCGCCAGCGTATTGTCCCGCATCAAATAGGCCAGGCAGGGATCGGAATTTATCACCATTTCATAGGGAAGGCCCACCAGATTATATTGATAGAAGGTCCGCTGCCGCTCATACATCTTGCCGAAGCTCCAGTGGGGATAATGGGAAGGCATGCCGGCATATGCCTCGTAGCACAGCATATCCTCATAATCGCATATCTCAAAAAACTGCTCGTAGCACTCCAGGCCGGCCGCCCGGACCAGTTCTTCAATCCGGCCCCCCCACGCCTCCAGTTCGCGCAGCGTGTAATCATTCATGCTCCGTTCCTCCAGCCGTCACATGTTTATCCAATATTTTTTTAAAAGCCGGCCAAATATCTTCCTTTTTGCTCATGGTTGCCATCACGAAATTCGGCTCTTGCATGGCTCGCTCAAAATCCCGGCGGATAGTGACGTTCCAGCTTTGTGTAAAAGTAATTTCACCGTAACCGAATAAATTGCACACCCCGCACAAGTCTTTGGCCAGTCCGATGGCCCGGTTATTGTCATCGCCCCAATTGTCACCGTCAGAGCAATGGAAGGCATAGATATTCCACACTGCCGGATTATACCTTGCCTCAATGACCTCCAGCGCTTTGGCGTAGCCGCTGCTGATAACCGTTCCGCCCGACTCGCCGCGATGAAAAAACTCCCATTCGTTTACTTCCTTGGCCTCCGTGGTATGGGCGATGAACACCACCTCCACCTGCTCATACTTCCAGCGGACAAACTGATAAAGCAGGAAATAAAAACTCCGGGCCAGATACTTCTTGGTCTGGTCCATCGAGCCGGACGTATCCATAATGCAAATGACCACCGCGTTGGAACGCCGTTTATGCTCTTCCTTTACCCGATGATACCGAAGATCCTCGGTCCGGAAAGGAATACGCTCAGGTATCGCTTGCTCCGCGCCGTTGGCCTGATTGCGCCTGTAGCTTTGCTTTCGTTTTATCTTTTCAATAACGGTCCGCTTTTTCGCCAGCCGCGGCGGAATGCCTTTCGGCTGATAGCCGCTGCGCTTTATCCGGCATTCATCCTCGATAAGGCCGTATTTCTTCTTGTCGATATCCGGCAGTTGCAGTTCATTGAACATATAACCGATGATTTCATCCATGGTAATTTCCGTTTCGTAAATTTCCTCACCGGGATCACTGCCACCCGGTCCCCCATTGCCTGTTCCATTTTGTCCCACCACCTTGCCGATGACCTGCCCCTTCTTTTCCTGCCCGTCACCCGATGCACTGCCGTCATTGCCTTTTCCGTAGATAAACTGATACTCTTTAATGCTCTTGACCGGTATTTTGATTTTTTTATCCTTGCTCTGACCGATTATGCTTTCCTCAGCAATAATATCGCCCAGGTTCCTCTTAATGGCATCCTCCATCAGTTTCCGGTGGCGCTTACGATCCCATGCGGACCGGTCGGAATGACCGGCCCCGCCATCCTTGAATACCGCCATCGTCCTTCACTCCGTTTCAGCAGCCAGTATGGCTAATGCACTAATCCTTCCACAAATTATTGGCCGCATATTTTAAAATCACATTGCAGCAATGATCACAATAGCCGTTTTGCTTCATTTCCTCTACCATGGCATTATACTTGCTGTCCTGTTCCTTATCCCTGACCCTGGCTTTGGTGACCACCCGCGACAACTCTTTAACCGAAAAGGTCAGCTTCTTCTCAATAGCTTCCTTGAGCGGCTCATAGCTTTTATAATCTAACCGTCCGCCGCTGCGCAAAATGGAAAACATATAGGAAGTAACATCCTGCCGGAAGCCCAAAGACGCTGTACCACTAATACCAATCTGCTCTTCAATGGACTGCAAAAACTTGATATCCGGCTCCAGCTCTTCCCCGGTATTGGGGTCTTTCAGCTTGGTGACGTTAACAAAGGCCTCGGCATGATCAAGATAGTTGTTGAACAAACTCTCCGCCTGCTCCTGATAACCGTGAATAAAGGCTCTGGTTACCTCCTTTTCAATAATCAGATTGTACTCTTTCTTAATTGTATCCTGCAAAAAGCCCAGATAGCGTTTTCTCTCATCCTCGTTAACAGCCATTTCCTTGGTGGCTTTCACCATGGTATCCAAAATAGCCAGCGGATTGATACAATTGTTTTCCGATTCAGACAACGCCGTATCCAGCGCCTTCATAATGAAACGAGTGGAAATTCCGCTCATCCCTTCCCGCTGTGCCTCTTCCCTCAGTTCGAAGATATCCACCTTTTTAGTCGAGCCTTTTTCTACAATTTCTTCTCCGTTGTAGATTTTCAGCTTAGTCAAAGCGTCTACCTTGACCGATGGCGCCAATCGGGACAAAATAGCGAACATTGAGGCCATTTCGATGGTGTGTGGCGCTATATGAGCATCAAAATTACTGTTTCTCAGGATTTTTCGGTAAATTTTCACTTCCTCATCCAACTGCAGGCAATAGGGCACCTCTACCTTGACAATCCGGTCCAAAATCGCTTCATTGGTATGGTCGGATTTAAACTTATTCCACTCCGCCTCGTTGGAATGAGCCAGAATAATGCCGTCAAAATAAATCATCGCTCCCTTGCCCGGTGAAGGAATGGACTTTTCCTGCGTGGCCGTAATCATGGCGTGCAAATACTCGACTTCATTCTTAAATACCTCAATAAATTCTACAATGCCCCGGTTACCGGCATTAAACGCCCCATTTAATGAGAGCACCCGTGGATCATCCTCCGGGTATAAATCCAGCTTGGAAATATCCACCGAGCCGATTAGTACCGACGTATCCTGATTGTTCGGATCTACCGGCGGCACTACGCCGACCCCTTTGCGTGACCGTATCGAGAACCCGGCCGTCGTAACCGGAAAACGCTCATATTCCCCGCCAAATTCATGTTTCAGACGATAGCGGCATACCGGACACAAATCGCCTTCCACCTTGATGCCCAGCTCCCGTTCAAAAACAGGTCGCAGGTGCTTCGGGATCAGGTGCAGCGGCATTTCCCGCATCGGGCAGCCCTGCAGCACGTAAATATCCGGACTTGCTTCCAAGGCCCGCTTTAGCGCCTCCATGATTGACGACTTACCAGCGCCGACCGGCCCAACCAAATACAGCACCTGACGCGACTCTTCCCCTTTCATGGCCGCCGCGTGGAAATAACGCATGATTTTCATAATACTGTTATCAATGCCAAAAAAATCATGTTTAAAAAATTCGTATTGCTTAATGGTTTCATTCCCATAGATGCGCTTTAAGTGTGGATGCTCCTCCGTCTTGATTGTCTCCACGCCAGGCTCCACCAGGAGATTGAACATGCGCTGATGGGCCAACATCGAGTGCTGCTTAGGATTTTCGGCAACTAGCTTTAAATATTCCAGAAACGTTCCGGTAAACGGTACATACTGCCGTTCTTCCCGGTCTTTTTTGATCAGCGTCGCAAAATTAAAATCAACCACAGAAGTACCCTCCTCATCCTGATTGAGTCTCTATGCGGCAAAGTTGAATGCTAACACATAGCCATACTACAATGTATTACCGTTTTGCCCGATTTAGGATAGTCATCTTATTAATTAGCAGAGAAAAGGCCGGGCAGCCTTCCTTCAAGACCTTCTGATTTTTCTATGGGAGACAGGCTTGCCTGGCTGCAAAAAAAAGAGGCCTCCCGGCCTGCGGGAAACCTTCTTGCTGTCATATTGTCGTGACGAGTCAGTGCGCCACATCCCAAATTTGCTTACCGATCAGCAGCAACGACATAAAAATAAACACCGGTTTAACAAAAGCCGCCCCATTTTTAATCGCCACCCGGGAGCCGGCCAACGCGCCCAAAATCATCGCCAAGCCCATCACGATGCCGTAGGAATACTGGATAGAGCCAAAATAGGCAAAAGCAATGACTGCGGCGATGTTGCTGGCAAAATTCAAAGCCTTGGCGTTTCCTGCCGCTACAACAAAATCAAACCCCAGCATGAGAAAGGCGAAAATCAAAAACGATCCAGTACCGGGACCGAAAAAGCCGTCATAAAATCCCAACAACCCAGCGGCTGCACCGCTGAGCCAGAGCGTTTTCGCCGTGATGCCGCCATAGGTAGAGACATCGCCCCAATCTTTCCGCAGCAAGGTATATACCGTTACCACTACCAGCAGCACAACGACCAGCGGTTTCAAAAAATGAGGCGGAATATGCTGTACCGTATAGACACCCAGTATGGAACCAAAAAAGTCAATAAAAAAAAGATATTTGATTAACTTAAAGTTTACTTTCCCCGAAAACATAAACGAAAGTGTACTGGTAAAGCTGCCCATGACGCTGGCCATTTTATTCGTCCCCAGGGCCAAGCCGGGCGGCATACCGGTAAGCAGCAAGGCCGGCAATGAGATCAGGCCGCCACCGCCCACTACGGAATCAACAAAGGCGGCGCAGAAACCGACAGCCAATAAAAATAATAGCATATGTGGGTCGATAAATTCCATGTGCCACCCTCCCAACTTTTAAAAAATAAAAATGACGCCGTCAAGCAACGTCATTAGTTGTTGCGACCAAGCAAGATTCACTGACAAGATTCACTGACAAGATTGCCCAGACACTAGCCTCAAGCAATTATGCTTCGACTACGGTGACCTTGTTCATCTTATCGCCCGGTTGTATCTGGTCAACCACATCCATACCTTCAATTACTTTGCCAAAGACAGTATGGACGCCATCCAAATGGGGTTGTGGTTCATATACGATAAAGAACTGACTGCCGCCCGTATTCGGACCGCGGTGCGCCATCGACAAAGAACCCCGTTCATGCCGTTTAGGATTTCCCTTGGTTTCACAGGGAATAGTATAGCCAGGACCGCCGGTACCGTTACCGTTAGGGCAACCTCCCTGGGCCACGAAGCCTTTGATCACACGATGGAAAGTCAAACCATCATAAAACTTTTCGTTGATCAGCTTCTCAAAATTAGCTACGGTTTTAGGTGCTTCGGCCTCAAATAGTTCAATCACAATTTGCCCGGCATCCATTTCAATTATTGCCTTTTTCAAACATATCCCTCACTTTGATTCATCACTGTGTTTCTTTATTATTATACCATTATAGGGGAAGTTTCATAGCATTTTTTATTATGTCCTCCTTAGCTTTGCTTAGAAGCTTTTATTCTACTGCAATGTGTTAGAGCGGGCTACTAGCATTTATGTAGAAATTGTTCTCTAACAAAAGCATAATTCAGCACGAACATTGGTGTTGATTTAACGCATGGCTTCCGCCATTTATTCTTATAAGCTAAACTATCACCAATCATCAATCCCCCTTTTTGTCATGATACAAAAAGGGGCAAAAAAATCTAGGCCTGAACTCCAAAAGACTTGAAAAAGGAGCACCTTCCTAAAAATCCGAAACTCGCTTCGCTCAAACAAACAAATTTTCTTAACGGAAGGCGCTCCTTTTTCATCCTACGGACCGTCTTTTTCCGTAAAGGCCGCCGGGAACGGCTCAAGAGGATAGGTTTTCAGCTAAATAAATAAAATTCTACAAAGCGCTAAAAAATTTTGATCAACTACTGCCACCCAGTGGGGGGTATATTTTAACATAAGCGTAAGTCAGCGACAGCGCTGAAGCGTTGTTATGATACGACCCCCACCGGCCTTTCTTGATGTGTTAACCTTTCTCAAAGCACAACAAAAAAACACCCACAAATGTGAGTGTCTTTCTCTTAACCAGCAACTATCTATCCTCCCGGGCCGTTTCCAACCAAGTACTTTCGACGTATGTGGGCTTAACTACTGTGTTCGGTATGGGAACAGGTGGAACCCCACAGCTATCGTCACTGGATATATATTTCTCAGGTGAATTCTCCCTAACGGGCTTCATTCCCTGAAAACTTCACAGAAGAAAGTGCGCATTTAATATAAGTCAAGCCCTCGGCCGATTAGTACCAGTCAGCTGCATCCCTTACAGGACTTCCACATCTGGCCTATCTACCTTGTCGTCTACAAGGGGCCTTACTAGCCTACGCTATGAGAGACCTCATCTT